>CAZRES010000108.1:0-10304 GCA_964598885.1 uncultured Desulfobacteraceae bacterium
ACGGCTGGATTTGGACATGAGCCTCTACACAATGTTACAAATTCTAAGCGTTACCATTTTTGAAAAAGTTAATATAAATCAACTATTTAAAAATACTGCGGACAAAACCAATATAGTTGAAATTTTTAAACAATTAGAATTATTTAATTAAACGTTGGGACACTAATGATTCGAATCACAAAAAAGACAGTCTATGGCTGCGGCAAAAGATATTTTAGATGACCGAAGGGAACCGGGCGGGATCAGTGTGGGGCAGGAATTTGGCGGCACTGAACCGGCCCATGAATTCCGGGTTTACATTTAATTCGAGATAGGTGATCCGGTCACGAATGGAATCGATCTCTTCAAAGGCGGCGCGGGAAGTCAGGGCCATAGAAGCGCCGGCAAGGGAGCTGTTGCCCATTGTGTGATAGGTGGTTTCGGGAAGGTCCGGGATCATGCCGATGGAAATGGCCGAACGGGGCTTGATAAAGGAACCGAAGGTCCCGGCCACATAAAATGCCGCGATCTCGTCAAACCGGATGCCGACATAGGATGTGATGGTCTCCAGGATGGCATACATGGCTGCTTTCGACCGAATCAGGCTGTCGATATCCGCCTGGCTGATGGCGAGTTCCGATCCCGCGGCGGACTGATCCGCCGGCACCACCGTGATCCGCCGGATGCCGTCTTTTTCTGTGAGCCGGCCGCGGCAGGCATCTTTTACGAATTTGCCCCTCAGATCAATCATGCCGGTCACAAAAAGCTGGGCCGCCAGATCGATCATGCCGGAGCCGCAAATGCCCACGGGGCGCTGATCACCGATGGTATGAATATCAAACTCCCGGGTTTGCGGATCGATCCGGATTTCATCAATGACGCCGGGCCCGGCCGTCATGCCGATTTTAGACATGCCGCCTTCCAGGGCCGGTCCGGCCGCGCCCGCGCAGGCCACCAGCCAGTCCCGGTTGCCCAGCAGAACCTCGGCGTTGGTGCCCACGTCCACCAGCATGGCGGTTTCCTCCCGCCGATGGAGACCCGAATAAAGAATTCCCGCGATCAGGTCCCCGCCGAAGTAGCTGCCCACATTGGGAAAAACAAACACGCAGCCAGTCGGGTTCATGGCAATGCCGAGTTCAGCGGCTGTCATCAGGCAGAAACGATTGGCCGCCGGAATATAGGGTTCCCGGATGATCCAGTCGGGCATGATTTCTAAAAACAGATGGGTCATGCTGGTATTGCCGGCAACCGTCATCAGAAAAATGTCGTCTGAGACAATCTTCGCTTCCCGGCATAGATCCGCCACGGCCGCGTTAAAACCGTTAATTATCCGCTCATGAAGGTTGCGGCGTCCCTCATCAGTAGCGGCATAATGAATGCGGGCCAGAATATCCGGACCCAGAGGAATCTGGGGATTATCCATGGCCGTCTCCGCCAGCGCTTCACCGGTTTCCAGGTTCAGAAGCCTCAGCACCACCCGGGTGGTGCCGAGATCCACGGCGATCCCGGACGCGAGCGTTGAATCATCCTTGTCTTTGATGCCTACCACCCGGAATCTCTGGCGGTCTTTCATCACGATACAACGTACTTCTTTGGAATCAGCGGCGCGAAGACGACGGGGAAGGACTTTAAGCAGGGGCCAAGGCACGCTGATGTCATGAGTGTGCAGAACCGATTTCAGGGCACTTGCCAAACGATCGGCGTCGGCACGGTTGTCGGAAAGACTCGGCGGCGGCACGGCAACCGGGATGACCCAGCGGTCAAAACTATCGGTCATGATCATCCGTCCCGGCTAACCCCGCCGCTGTTCCATCAGCCGTTCCACTTCCGCGGTGATGGCTTTCATGATCTGGCCGGCTTTTCCCTGGACCAGAAAATGGCTGGTCTGCCCGGTCAGCGGCGTGGGTTCCGGATTGACTTCAATGACCAGGGCTCCGGCCTGACGGGCGATCACCGGCATGAACGCCGCGGGCTGGACAATGGCCGACGTGCCCGCCACGAGCATGACATCGCATGCAGAGGCCAGTTCCTGGGACCGTGCCAGTGCTTCTCCGGGTATCATCTCACCAAAGAACACGCATTCCGGACGATAGATACCGCTGCAGCGGCAGCGGGGCGGAACAACACTCAAATCCACGGTGACGGTTTCCGCCCGGGCGCCGCAATCCAGGCACTGCAGCCAGGCAAAATTGCCGTGAAACTCGATCACATCCCTGGAACCGGCCATCTGGTGAAGACCGTCCACGTTCTGGGTGATCACGGTTTGGAGGATACCCAATTCTTCCAGACGCGCCATGCCCAGATGCGCGTCATTGGGCTTGGCAGCCAGCAGAACCTGCTTCATATCCCCCATGAAAATTTTCCAGACTTTTTCCGGATTATTCATAAAGGCCTCGATATGGGCAAATTCCATGGGATCATATTTTTCCCAAAGCCCGCCGGGTCCCCGAAACGGCGGGATTCCGCTTTCCACGGAAATGCCGGCCCCGGTCAGGGCCACGACATTTCGGGCGGATGCCAGTCGATGGGCGGTTTCTCTGATCCGATCATCCATTGTTGTTTTCCTTTAGCAAGTCAAATACAAACGTCGCAGGAGTTGAGACTTTTGCAAAGCCCTCAAACTTCAAACGTCATGTCCCTGCCAACCCCGAAACATTCCATGTTCGATTTCCGGACCGCGATCTCTTTGTTGCAGATGTCGACAATCTGGTCCATCTGGTCATCGGTCCGCTCCCGGTTCAGATGAAACAGACCCAAGCGCCGGACCCTGGCCTTCAAGGCCATGTCCAGGGCATCCATGTACGTGGAATGCCCCCATTCGATGCTCTCTTGATACTCTTCGGGGGTATATTCGGCATCGTGAAACAGCAGGTCGGCTCCGGCGCAAAAAATAGCGTAATCAGAAGGTGAGAGCCCGCCGGAATGGATAAAGCCGAGTTCGTTATCGGTTAAAAACACGAAGGATCGGCCGTTTTCGATGAATTTATAGCCGCACCCGCTGTTGGGATGGCTCAAGGTAATGGGAATCACGGTCACAGATCCGATCTGAAAATCCGACGGACAACCGTCCCGGTAAATAATTTTGGCCTTCAGGCCTGAATAACGAACCGGAAAATGAGGCGGTTCCATGAGTTTGCTGACGATCTCTTCGGTAAACCTTCCGGGAAAGGGGCATCGATAGATGATCATATTGGATTCCGCGCGATACAATGGAAGAAAAAAGGGGAATCCCATCAAATGGTCCCAGTGGGAATGGGTCAGCAGAAAATGATAGGTCAGACAATTTTCTTTGACCAGCTGATTTCCCAGACGGCGGATACCCGTGCCGGCGTCCACGATAATCAAATCCCCGCTTTTGGCCCGGATTTCAATGCAGGTCGTATCGCCCCCGTATTTGAGATATTCGGGTCCGGATACGGGGATGGAGCCGCGTGAACCCCAGCATCTGATTTTCATGTTCGCCCCTTTAACGACTGTTTTCCCCGCCCGTCAGAAGCCTATCAAATTTTCTTGGGGTCGTCAAAAGCCTTTTTCCACTGCCGTTAATTTCAGGATCGACCGGCGGGCAAAATGCCGATTATATATATCCGTAAAAGGTATGCCAAATGCCGTCGCGAACCAGTCGATCCGATATGGTCGCCGGTGAATCATCCAACAGCGCCGAGATCTTGTCGGCCTCGCTTCGCAGCAACCCGGACAATATAAACCATTTATGGGTAAAAAACCCGGGAGCACCGATCAGATCCCGCATGACGTCGAAATGAATATTGGCCATGATCAGATCCGATGGATAATATATAAAATCCAGGGCACTTCCGCAAGCCACAAACACACGGTCGTCCAGATCATTGATCCGGATGTTTTGCCTTGCGGTGTTTGCGGCCAGAAAGTTGTTGTCCACCGCCAGGCTCACGGTGCTTCCGAGCCGCGCCGCCGCAATGGCCAGGACTCCCGTGCCGGTTCCCAGATCCAGCGCGGAAACGATGGGATGCTGATCAAAAAGTCGTTCCAGGCACGCCAGACAATCCCGGGTGGTGGGATGATTCCCGACGCCGAACACCACGCCCGGATCCAGGATAAGAGGGATTTCATCCGAATCGATATCAATGGTTCGCCACGGCGGCATGATCCGGAACCGGCCGGCGGCCATGGGCTGGATCGGCTCGCCGTGCCAGTCGTCATAGGACATGCGGAACTGATCCATAAGCACCAGGTGCGGCTGCCCCGTAAGCAGATTTTCGATCCGATCCGGGACCGGGGTCGAAAAAAACAGAAACGAAGTATCCTCTTCTTCCCAGTTGCCGATAAAATCGCTCCCGGTCAGACACCCTTCATCGGACAACCGCCCCTTGATGTAATAAATATGGAGGATGTCGCCGGGCGGATCCGACGGTGAACCCGGGCCGCAAAGTCCGGTCATTGGATGATCTTGTCAAAAATCTCAAACGCGGCCTCGACCGCCGGGCTGTCTTCCGGCATCTGCATTGTGGGACGGCCCGCGGCGTCATATTCATGGACCGTATCGTCCTCGGGCACGGCTCCGGCAAATTCAAGGCCGTTTTCCCTGGCGGTCTCCAGAACATCGTCGGGAACTCCGTTTTTCGCTTGATTGACGATGAGATAGCTTTTTTTGACGCCGATGTTGAGGTGGGTTGCCAGATCATGGATCCGCACGGCGGCCTGGAGGCCCCGCCGGGACGGATCGGAGATGATCATCAGCACATCGATATTTTTGGTGGTCAGGCGGCTGATGTGCTCCATACCGGCTTCATTATCCATGATGATATAGGGATAATTGTCGGTCAGCCGCTCCAGGTAATTGGTCAGCAGCGTATTGGCCGCGCAATAACAGCCGGTTCCCTCGGGCTGGCCCATGACGATGAGATCATAATCCCCGGACTCAATAATGGCCTGCTCCAGACGCATGGACATGAACACGTCCTTGGTCATGCCGGAGGGGACATCGCCTTTTTTCATGTCCTCCCTGGCCTTGCCCAGGGTGTCGTCAACGTGGACCCCCAGCACTTCGTTGAGATTGAAATTGGAATCCGCGTCCACGGCCAGAATCGGGGTTTTGCTGCGGGAAATCATATACTTGATCAGAAGGCCGGCCAGTGTGGTCTTGCCGGTGCCGCCCTTGCCCGCCAGTGCGATGGAAAATGCCATTTATGAATATCTCCTTCCGGTTATATTTTCATAAATTTAAGATGTAGGGCAGTTACAGGCATCCGTCAAGCATCTTTTAACAGCAACCTGGAGAACCGCTACCGTTGTGCCCGTATCCGCGGATCTTCCATCATAAAGCCGTCCTATTGAAAACGAAAATCTAGTATTAAAGGTTGACACGACCTATGTATAGAAATTATAAACCCTTAATTATCAAACAGTTTTAATTACATCTTTCGCTAAGGAGCGCCCTATGAAAGCAAAGCCGTCCACCATTTTAAAAAAGTCCCTCACCCTGCCCTGCGGCGTTACCCTTAAAAACCGTCTGGGCAAATCCGCCATGAGTGAAAACATGGCATCCGCCGATCACGGCCCCAATGAGCGGATAGAGCGGCTGTATGAAACATGGGCCGACGGCGGCGTCGGGCTGTGCATCACCGGCAACGTAATGGTGGATCCAACGGCTCTGGGGGAGCCCAACAACGTGGTGGTCTCCGACGACCGGCACATGGATCGGCTCTCGACGTGGGCCGCGGCCGGCGCCAAAAACGACACGCAACTCTGGGTCCAGCTCAACCACCCCGGCAAACAGATCCCCAAAACCCTGTCCAAAGAGCCGGTGGCTCCATCGGCCATTGGATTTTCCGGAGATCTGGCCCGGTTTTTCAATCCACCCCGTGCTCTTACCGAAAATGAAATCCACGCGATTATTGAAAAATTCGCCGCCGGCGCCGGCATCATCCAACAGGCCGGCTTCGCCGGGGTTCAGATCCACGGGGCCCACGGCTACCTGGTCAGCCAGTTTCTCTCCCCCCGGCATAACCAGCGAGATGATGCGTGGGGAGGCACCATAGAAAACCGGATGCGTTTTGTCATGGAAATCTATCGGGCCATCCGGAAAACCGTGGGATCGTCCTTTCCCATCGGCATCAAACTCAACTCCTCGGATTTTCTAAAAGACGGATTTACCGAAGACGAATCCGCCCACGTGGTGGCGGCGCTGGCCGAAGAAGGCATCGATCTTGTGGAGATTTCCGGCGGCACTTATGAAAAACCGGCCATGGCGGGCAGAATAGAAGTCGCGAATGCATCGGAAAGCGAAGCCTATTTTCTTGCCTACGCGGAAAAAGTGCGGAAAAATGTCGACATCCCCCTGATGGTCACCGGCGGGTTTCGAACCGCCGCGGGCATGGCCGAAACCGTGAAAAGAAACGGCATCGATCTGGTGGGGCTGGCTCGCCCCCTGGCCATTGACCCGGAACTGCCCAATAAAATTCTCTCCGGCGCCGATTATGTCAGCGCCGTCAAACCTCTGATGACCGGCGTTTCCTTTGTGGACCGGCTGCCGCTTCTGGAAGTCACCTGGTACGAGCAGCAGCTCGCTCTGATCGCCGACGGCAAGCCCCCACAGCCGGACCGCAATGTCTGGCTCTCTCTGGGCCAGACCATCATCGAGAACGGCCTGGAAGTCTTCCGGAAGCGAAGAGCCTGAAAGGCATTCGAATTTCGTTGCAACAACCGTTTCATTATGGCATAGAAACAAATTTGATTTTATCCGGTCTTGGCATTGGTCATGATCATGGAGAATAGAATTTCAGAAACCGTCAAAATTAGCGGAAACGGAAGATTACAAAGAGGCGCGGTATGAACATGGAGATTGCCCGCAAGATAGCGGATCTGGGAGTGGACATCGATGCGGTGGCAGGACTGATCGCGGGTCTTCAGAAACCAAGCGGAGAGATTCCCTGGAGCGTAAACGGGAAAACCGATCCCTGGGATCATATTGAAGCCGCCATGGGACTTTGCATCAGCGGCTATGTGGACGAAGCCCGGCTGGCTTACGAATGGCTGGCCGACACCCAGCTTGAAGATGGGAGCTGGTACGCCGCCTGCCTGAATGGTGATCCCATCGATAAAACACGGGATACCAACGTCACCGCTTATATCGCCGTGGGGCTGTTTCATTATTATCTGATCACCCGGGATGCGCGCTTTTTAAGCCGCATGTGGGAGGTAATGCGTGCCGCCCTTGATTTTGCCGTCGGTCTTCAGGCCCCCACCGGTGAAATTTACTGGGCCAAGAACCCCGAGGGAAAAATCGACCGGATGGCTCTGCTGACCGGATCCAGTTCCATTTACATGAGCCTTAAATGCGGCCTGGCCATCGCCAAAATGTTACACATCGACATGCCGGCGTGGGAAGCGGCCAGAATCAAACTGGGCCATGCCATCCGCAACGGTTACCACCTGTTCAACATGACCAAATCCCGGTATTCGATGGACTGGTTCTATCCGGTGCTCTCCGGCGCGGTTACCGGCGCGGATGCCCGCAAGCGCATGGACCAGCACTGGAAAAAATTCGTGGTGGAAGACATGGGCGTACTCTGTGTGTCCGATCAACCCTGGGTGACCATTGCCGAAACATCGGAACTGGTGCTGGCTCTGGCAGCCATGGGAAAGTTCAAACTGGCGCAGATCCTGTTCAACTGGA
Source organism: uncultured Desulfobacteraceae bacterium (assembly GCA_964598885.1). Lineage (GTDB taxonomy): Bacteria > Desulfobacterota > Desulfobacteria > Desulfobacterales > Desulfosalsimonadaceae > SURF-33. Next base: position 7,637 of record CAZRES010000108.1, read on the forward strand.
TCACGTCCCGCACTTTTGACGACGGCTCCTACTGGTGCGGGTTCACCTTTCCGGACATGGTCATCTGGCCCGAAGACAAAATCACCTGGACCAACGGCGTGGTCATCATGGCGGCCGATGCCCTGTATCAACTGACCCCCGCGTCCGTATTGTTTTCCCACAAATTCTGGGAATCTTCCGAATTCGCCGTCACCCTGTAACCGGACCTGTCCCGTGCGAAGAGATCATCGTCCATATGTTATCAAAAAAGCGTACCTGCGATTCCAGCACGCTTATGCGCGGCATTTTATCAAACCCCGATTCGATGTCCTCGGCGACCATTTTTATTTTATCCATCCCTGGAATATCGAGGTGTTCGGCTCTCCCATCACCATCGGCAAATGCGCCAACATCCTGACCACCCGGGAAAACAAGGTCCGGCTCACGGTCTGGCCGGAAAAAAAGGGCAAGGGCCGCATCGCCATCGGCGACTACTCCCTGATCTGCCCAGGGGTGCGCATCAGTTCGGCGGATGCCATTTCCATCGGCGACAACTGCATGATCGCCGGCAGCGCCTATATCACCGATTCGGACTGGCACGGCATTTACGACCGGGTCTGGTCCGTGGGCTATACGGCCCCCATCACTATTGAGGAAAACGTCTGGATCGGCGACGGCGCCGTGGTCTGCAAAGGCGTCACCATCGGCCAAAACAGCATTGTGGGAATCCGGTCCGTGGTCAAGCAGTCCATCCCGGCAAACTGCATTGCCGTGGGCAATCCCGCCAAAGTGGTCAAGGAACTCGACCCGGACCAGCCGTTGCGCAAACGTTCGGACTGGTACGAAGATCCGGCGGCCCTGGCCAGAGATATCGACAATATCGACCGGGATTACCTGCAAGGAAACACCCTGTTGAAATGGTTCCGTACCATGCTGTTTCCGAGGCCGACGGACTGATGGCTTCTGATGCGCGTCATCGTCGCTTTTCAGCATTTCATTTCTTTTCGCATTCATGATTTCCTCGGCCCAGCAACGCGGTAAAGACAGATGCCGCTTGAATTCAAATCGGAATAAGGAACACCGTCTCATGACCATGGAAAACGATATCGTTTTGATCTATTTTGAAAATCAGCCCGTCACATTTGCCCGGATCGAAGATATTCGGCCGGATGTAAAGAAAAACTGGTATCTGGTTCGGCTGCTTTTTCTGCAGATCCCGCTTCAGACCGTGACCTGGATCCTGCGGGATGTCTATATCCAGGGCGAGGAATTCACCATGGACGGCAAAAAGATGCGGCTGGAAAAAGTGGTGGCCCCCAAGGAAAAAATTCCGGAAGAAACCTCGACCGCCCCGCACCAGAAAAAGTCGAAAAAAACCAACGCAAAAACCGAAACTCCCGGATCCGGCGGCGCCAAGGTGGTCTCCCTGGCGGACCGCAAACCTGATAAAGACAGAAAATAAGAACAAAACCGTTCCTATCCGATGTCGCCATGACTGTTAAAATCGTCATTTCCGCGTCCCGGCGCACCGATATCCCGGCCTTTTACATGGATTGGTTCATGAACCGGATCGAAAAGGGCCGGTTTATGACCATCAATCCTTTCAATGGAAAAACATCGACGGTTCCAGCCACCCCTGAGGCGGTACACACCATTGTGTTCTGGTCGAAAAATTTTGGTCCTTTTATCCGGGGAGGATACGGCGAGACCCTGTCGCAAAAAGGCTTTCACCTGTTTTTTAATTGTACCCTCAATTCGTGGGCACCTGTCCTCGAACCCCGGCTCCCGTCCTTGGACCTTCGGCTGGAACAGGTAGCCGCGCTGTGCCGGGCTTTTGGCCCCGGCACGGTTCAATGGCGGTTTGATCCCGTCTGTTTTTACACCACGGGCGACGGGTCAATTCACGACAATTTGGCGGATTTTGATATCATCGCGGACCGGCTGGAAAAACTGGGCATCCGGCGCTGCATCACCAGCTTTATGGATCATTACGCCAAAATCCGAAAGCGGGTCGCCGCCGTTCCCGGATTTGCCTTTATTGATCCGCCTATGGAAAAAAAAATCGAGGTGCTGGCCCGCCTGAAGGCCGCCACGGCAAACCGCGGCATGACCCTTTTTGCGTGTTGCGAGAAAACAATTCTGGAAGCCCTGCCCGCCGGCATGGACATCGCTCCGGCCGCCTGCATCCCGAATCGGTATCTGGCGGATCTGTTCGGCGGCGATCTCTCGTTTCAGCGGGATCGCGGCCAGCGTAACGACCGGGGATGCGGTTGCGGGATTTCCCGAGACATCGGCCGCTATCAGGACCAGCCCTGCTTTCATGACTGTCTGTTCTGCTATGCCAACCCGTCCCGCGATCACCGGGAAACCCCAGGGGTCCGGCCATGAAAATCGGCGAGGTTACCTTGCGTTACCCCACCCACCTGGCGCCGTTGGCGGGCATCACCAATCTAGCCTTCCGCCGGATGGTCAAAACCCTGGGGTGCGGGTTGGTATGCACCGAAATGATCAGCGCCAAAGGCCTGATCTATCAATCCGAGCAGACCCGGCAGATGCTTGCCAGTGTTGCCGAGGAAAAGCCTCTATCCGTTCAGCTCTTCGGCGCAGACCCGGATGCCATGGCCGACGCCGCGGCCATGGTGGAAGCCGGCGGCGCCGATATCATCGACATCAACTGCGGGTGCGCGGT
>CAZRES010000109.1:0-10300 GCA_964598885.1 uncultured Desulfobacteraceae bacterium
CAGGGCAAACAGGATGACCGGCGCGGCCGTGCCCACGCCGTAGCCGAAGGGCAGAATGAAGGTCGACTGATATTTCAGGGATAGGGGAATAACGCTTCCGAAGAAAAAAGCCGCCGACACCGGGCAGAAGGACAGGGCAAACAAAAAGCCGAGAATCACGGCCCCGAAAAATCCACTGTCGCCCAGTTTTTGCAGCATATGGGTATTAAAGGCCATGCCGGGCATGCGAATGGGAATCAGCCCGAGAATGAACAGACCGGTCACCAGCAGGATCGGCCCAAGGATTTTATTCATGTGAAACTGAAGAAACATGGACACGCCGGGAATGGAGATCAGTCCCGCCACGATCAAAATGCTGAGGAGCACGTAAGACAGGGTTCGGCCCAGGGTATACGCCGCGGCGGCCAGCACCATGGCATACCGCGAGTTGATCTGCTTGCCGATATAGGTGGTGGCGGCGATATTGGTCGCCAGCGGGCAGGGACTGATGGAGGTCAGGATGCCCAGCCAGATCACCGAAAAAATTTCGATATAGCCGTAACCCATTACAGCACCTTTACCCACTCGTCGAGTTCCTTATGAATGTATTCAATAAATTTTTCCTTGTTTCTGAGAAGCTGCCATACCTGGTCCAGGTTTTTCCACCGGATCTGTTGGCCGTCCTTGAATTCGGCCAGAATAACGGTTTGCGTGTAAAGCTGATAATCCTTTATAAAATGCTCATTGGCCGGCTCGCTTATATTGATTACATGCCATTGGAGAGCGCCGGTTTTGAGCTTTTCCGTATAAGCGGTCCGGATGGCTTCTTCGGTCCATTCTTCGATTTGTATGCAGGGTCCGCAACGTTTTGCGCTGTGAAAATAGTATACCTTGATATAATGGTCCGGATCCGCTGCCTCTGCCGCGCTGTCGTCTGTTTCTTGCGCGAATACCGGGCAGGCAAACAGCAGAAGCATGCCGATGGCGATCATAAATACTCGAAATCCTGCCGGGTGTTTCCTGGAAATCATGATGGTCTACCTCCGTTAACACATTGATTATAATTTATTTTATATTTATAAATCGGATCGTTAAATATTCCATCCGGTCGTTGGGTTTATTTCTGACAGCCATTCCATGGCTGCGGTCTGAACCGGGTCCCATGGGGATGAAAGGGGAGGGGTGTAAGAAAGATCCAGATCCGGAATCTCGTCCACCCCCAGGCCTGAATAAAGCGCTGATGCCAGAATGTCGATGCGTTTGGAGATTTCCGCGCCATGATGGCCCATGATCTGGGCGCCAAGAAGTTTTTGCGTCAATCGGTCGCCGGTGAGGCAAATATTCACGAAAGATGCGCCGGGGTAATAGGCCTTGTGGTCCGGGGTCCGGACGTGCACGGAAAACGGCGAAAAGCCGGCGGCTTCGGCTTCGGCGTGGGACAGGCCGGTCCGGGCAGCCACCCGGTCGAAGATTTTGAGAGACTGGGTACCGAGAATTCCGGCAAATTCCGCATTGCCGCCGGCCGCGTTTTCTCCCGCCGCACGGCCCTGCTTGTGGGCCGTGGTTCCCAGGGGCATATAGGTATAGGTATTTATCAGCCGATGAAACGTTTCCACGCAATCTCCGGCGGCGTAGATATCGTTTGCGGAGGTTTCCATTTTTTCGTTGACGGCAATGGCGCCGGTTTTGCCCAGGGCGATGCCGGAATCGGCGGCAAGATCCACCGCCGGACAGGCGCCGGCGGCAATCAGAATGAAATCAGCCGCGGCAATGGTTTTATCACCCGATCGAAGCATCAGCGCTTCCCGGGTTTTTCCAATATCCGTGATGGTGACGCCGGTTTCCACTCGGATGCCTTTTTCCGTCAGGACGGATTGCAGCAGCGCCCCCATTTTCGGATCAAATGAAGGCATGACGGAATCTGCCATTTCTATCATGGTCACGGGCAGGTTCTGCCGGATTAAGGCTTCGGCCATTTCCATGCCGATATATCCGGTGCCGATAATGGCCGCCTGTTTTGGCGGATGATTTGTTAAATATTCCAAAATCTTTAATCCGTCATCCATGAAGCGCAGGAAAAAAATACCGGGAAGATCGCTGCCCGGAATCCGGGGTCGGGCCGATGCCGCCCCTGTGGCGATAACCAGGCAATCATAAGAAAATTCGATGACGGAGCCTTCCGGGTCCCGCACGGCAACGGTATGGGTCTGGGTTTTAATCTGGATTGCTTCATGCCCGGGAAGAACCCGAAGTCCGGCGGCTTTCAATTGATCCTGGGTGCGATGGGCCAAGTGAAACCAGTCCGGTATTTCGCCGCCGATGTAAAACGGCAGGCCGCAGATGCTGAAATTCGGGAATCTGTCTTTCACCAGTATGATGACATCCGCATCCGGGGCCGTTTCTTTTGCCCGCAATCCCGCGCTGATGCCCGCGTCCGATCCGCCGATGATCACAATTTTTTTCATTTGTCAGCCTTCAGGAAACCAGTGCCGGGTTTTGAGACAGATTTTTACCAGCATGAGCATCAACGGCACTTCAATGAGTACTCCCACCACCGTGGCCAGAGCCGCGCCGGAAGACAGGCCGAAAAGCATGGCAGCCGTTGCGATGGCGACCTCGAAATGATTGGAGGCCCCGATCATGGCCGCCGGCGCGGCATCTTCATATTTCAGGCGCAGAAACCGGGCCCCAAGATATCCCAGAGCGAAAATGGAAACGGTCTGAATAAACAGAGGTACGGCGATCCAGAGAATGGTCAGCGGATTTTCGGAAATCATCTCTCCTTTGAAGGAAAAGAGCAGGACCAGGGTGATCAGAAGCGCGATGATGGTGACGGGCGTCAGTACATGTAGAAATTTCTCCTTAAACCAGGCTTCTCCTTTGGCGGCAATGATCCACCGCCGGGAAAGATAGCCGCTCACCAGTGGAAGGGCCACATAGATGCCGATAGAAAGCAGCAGAGCCTGCCAGGGAACCGGAAGACGGCCCACGCCCAGGAGAAAGCCTCCCAGCAGGCCGTATAGCACCAGCATGGTCAATGAATTGATGGCCACCATCACAAGGGTCAGGCCGTCATTGCCCCGGGATAGATAGCCCCAGACCAGGACCATGGCCGTGCAGGGGGCGATGCCGAGCAGGATGCACCCGGCCAGATAGCTGCGCCACAGGGGGACCTCCAGCATTTTTACGCCGTTTTCCAGCACCACGGTGCCGGCCCCGTGCACGGCACCTACGGGCAGATCCAGGCCAAAGGGCATTTTCACCAGGTCCACGGCATCGGCCCCGATAAATCCTTTGAAAAGAAATCCCAGAAACAGTATGGCGATGCCGTACATGGTAAAGGGCTTGATGCACCAGTTGATAAACAGAGTCAGAAATACCGGCTTTCCGCTTTTTCCGGCCTTGACCACTTCGGTAAAATCGATCTTTACCATGATGGGATACATCATGAAAAACAGACATACGGCAATGGGAATGGATACAACGGGCGCGTTATTGACATAGATAGCCATCCCATCAAGATAATGGGCCACGCCCGGTGCGATTTTTCCGAGAATAATGCCTCCCGCAATGCACAGCAGCACCCAGAGGGTGAGATACCGCTCAAACGGGCTGGTCATTTTACGATCAGCCATATTTTGATCATCGCGTTTCATCGGTCACCTCCTGGGGTGCGGAAAGCGCCCGGGGCAGGGATTCCACATAGTCCCGGATTTCATCTCTTACCCGGCGGTAGTGGGTCATGGCTTCTTCTTCGCTTTTGGCATGAGCGGCCAGCCGGGGCGGATCATCAAACCCGGCGTGGATAACCCTGGTGCTGCCGGGAAACAGCGGACAGGATTCATGGGCGTGGTCGCACACGGTGACCACATAATCAAACTCTTTGCCGGCCAGTTCATCGAGCAGCTTGGACCGGTGCCGGGAAATGTCCACTCCGGCTTCGGCCATGGCCCGCACCGCAAGGGGATTTAAGCCGTGGGTTTCAATGCCGGCGGAAAAGGCATCGACCCGGTCGCCTTTGAGATGCCGGGCCCAGCCTTCGGCCATCTGGCTGCGACAGGAATTGCCGGTGCACAGAAACAGGATTTTCAATCGATCTTCCATTGATCTTTTCCCTTTTCCGAAGAGAAACTTTCCTGCAGTTCATGACGCGTCGATGTATTTATTCTTTGACCCATTTGACAATATCCGCTTTTTTGGGAATTTTGCCCACGGACTTGACCTTGCCGTCGACAACCACCGCCGGTGTTCCGAATACCCCGTAGCTGGCGATTTCCATGACATCGGTTACTTTATCCAGGTCCGCGGAAATGTTTTCCTCGGACAGGGTTTCCATGATCAGGTCGAATGTCTGGGCGCATTTCGGGCAGCCCGGGCCCAATACTTTGATTTCCATCCGCGAGTCTCCTTTTATTGGTTATTTATGTTTCGGTGTAAAGCATGGCGGCTCAGGCCAGCCATGTTCCGTAAATTGTTCCGGCGATGGTGGACATGATCACCACAATGACCACAAACACGGCGGTTTTTTTCATACCCAGGACTCCGGCGATGACGATCATGTTGGGCAACGACAGGGCCGGGCCGGCCAGCAGCAGGGCCAGGGCCGGCCCCTGGCCCATGCCGGCGCCGATCAATCCCTGCAGAATCGGAATTTCGGTCAGGGTGGCAAAGTACATCAATGCCCCGGCCAATGACGCAAAAAAGTTGGCCCAGATGGAATTGCCGCCCACCAGGGTGGCGATATAATGTTCCGGGATCAGGGCCGGATGACCGGGTCTTCCCAGCAGAAAACCCGCGACCAGCACGCCGATGGCCAGCAGCGGGGTGATCTGCTTGACAAAATCCCAGGTGGCGTTCACCCAGGAGGTGACTTCGTCTTTCTGGAACCAGGATTTCAGCATCCAGATCAAAACAAGCAGCAACCCTCCGGTGATGAACCATTTGTAGGCAAAAATGGCTTTCCAGAGTCCGGCATCGTCCGCGCCGGGTCTGGCAAAGGCCGCAAATACCAGAATCAGCACCATAATCAGCAGAAACAGCGCATCCTGGGGCAGGGTTCGCCCCTTTTCGTCCTCATCCGGCAGGTAGAAATTTCCGGCCGCGCGCTCTGCATCGTCTTTACGGAAAATAAAGGCCATGAGCAGGCCGGTGACGATGGCAAAGAAAATCGCGCCCACGGCCCGGGCAAGGCCGAGCTGCCAGCCCAGGACCCGCGCGGTCAATACAATGGCCAGTACATTGATGGCCGGCCCGGAATACAAAAAGGCGGTTGCCGGCCCGATGCCGGCTCCCCGGGTGTAGATGCCGGCAAACAATGGCAGGACCGTGCAGGAACAGACCGCCAGTACCGTGCCGGACACCGATGCCACGGAATAGGCCAGGACTTTTTTGGCCTTGGCGCCGAAATATTTCAATACCGCAGCCTGGGAGACAAACACGGCAATGGCGCCGGCAATGAAAAACGCCGGAATCAGACACGTCAGAACATGTTCCCGGGCGTATTCCTGAAGCATCATGAAGGCCTCGAATCCGGCCTGGCGCACAGCGGGATCAGCCCAGGGGATAAAATAGGCCCCTAAAAAAAGGACAATGATCCAGAAAAGTTTGGTACGTTCCTTCATTTCAAAACTCCTGGATTACGATTTTCCACAGATATTTTCACGTCGGATGGCAGGCAGTTCCGCCATGAGTTTTTGCAATTCGGGATCATTGTCGAGCCATTCGTTAAGATGGTCGACAAGAGCGGCCGCGTAGGGGTTTTCACTTTCATGGGCGATCACGTAGTTGACCCACAGACCGTCTTTCCGGTATGTGATCAGGCCGGCATCTTCCATGACTTTCAGATGCTTGCTGGCCGTAGACTGGGCCACACCCAGAGCGGTCTGAATCTCGCAGACGCACATCTCGCGCTTTTCGAGCATTTTCATAATTTTGACCCGCCCAGGGTCAGATAAGGCTTTCATGACTTTGATAAACGATTTCATCATTTTCTCCTTTATATCGTTAATGATGAATATAGCGATATATTGGAGGGTGTCAATGAAAAAATCGAAAAAACAGACAGGGCAGTGGGATACGGCGGAAACTTTTATACCATCTTGCGTTCCCGGAACCAGACGATGGCGTCTTTGAGGGAATCCTCCATCGGGCGGAATTCCAGGCCGAGTTCCTTTCTGGCCTTGGTGTTGTCGAAATAGAGATAATTGGAAACATAGGCCACATCCACGGGCGTGGACATGGGCGGCTTGCGGCTGAAGCGGTCCGACCAGATTTTCATCGCCGCAACGCCCCCTCTGATGACGCCCAGCGGCACCTTTGGGATAAAGGAACGTTTGCGGCCGGCGGCTTTGTAGATCATTTTCATCAGTTCCATGATGGTCACATTGATGTTGCCCAGAATGTAGCATTGGCCGGTCCGGCCTTTTTTCGCCGCCAGGAGATGTCCTTTGGCCACATCCCGGACATCCACAATGTTGAGCCCGCCGTCAAATGCCGCCATGTTCAGCCCGGAGAGCACGTCGATAATGATTTTTCCGGTAGGCGTAGGTCCGATATCACCGGGCCCGAACGGAAACGCGGGATTGACCACCACCAGGTCCAGGCCGTTGGCCGCAAACCCGAGGGCTTCCTGCTGGGACAGATATTTGGTCAGTACGTAATGACTCCCCAGATGATATTGATTAAACGGCGTGGTTTCATTGTTGAGGACCTGGCCCGGCTCCACGCCTAATGCCGAAACCGAACTGGTGTAGACCACACGGTCGACGTGATCGGATTTCAACGCGGCCCACAGAATATTCCGGCTTCCCTGGATATTGATCTCATAGATAACCCGCCAGTCTTCCATCCAGATGGCATAAATGGCAGCCAGGTGAAAGATGGTGTCCACGCCGGCCACGGCTTTTTTAACCCTGGAAGGATCGAGGATATCGCCCTCCATTGTTTCAATGTCGAGGCCCTTTAGGTTTGTGGTGTTTTCACCGGGTCGAATCAGCGCCCGGACGGACACGTTTTCATCCAGCAGTTGACGGACCACGTGCGAACCGATAAATCCGGCGGCGCCGGTGACCAGGGCTTTTTTCATGCCACACTCCTTTTTATTTGTTTACAACCCCATGAATTTGGAGGCAATTCCCTTCATGACCTCGTTGGTGCCGGCAAAAATGGACATGACCCGGACATCCCGCATGGCCCGGGCAATGGGGCACTGTTCGGTTAAGCCATAATCACCGTGAAGTTCAAGGCATCGAGCCGCCACGCGGTTGGCCAGGTCGGTGGTCCAGTATTTGGCCATGGAGGTTTCCACCACGATGCTCTCTCCGGCCGCATGCTCCATGATGAGTTTGTCCAGAAACGCCCGGCCCACCTTGATATCGGCCGCCATTTCCACCAGTGCGAACTGGTTGGCCTGATACTTGGAAATAGGCTTGCCGGATGCATCGGTGGTTTTTTTGCAATAATCGATCGTCAGCTCCAGCATCAGTTCAACCGCGGCCTGGGCGCCGATGGCGCACATAAGGCGCTCCTGCTGGAGTTTTTCCATAAGCATCATAAATCCCATGCCCGGAGTCCCCAGGATATTTTCTTTGGGGATCCGGCAATTGGTGAAAAACAGCTCGGCCGTGTCCTGGCTGTGAAAGCCCATTTTTTCCAGCTGGCGGCCGCGCTTGAATCCCGGAGTCCCGTCTTCCACCAGGTAGAGGGACATGGCCTGGTAGGGATTTTTTTCCTCCGGGTTTTTGGCCGCCACAATCACCAGGTCCGCATTGACGCCGTTGGAGATAAAGGTTTTGGAGCCGTTGATCACAATTTCTTCTCCGTCCGGCTCGGACGTGGCCTGCATGCCGGCAAGGTCCGAGCCCGCGTCCGGTTCGGTCATGGCAATGGCGGTGATGATATCGCCGGATACGCATCCGGGCAGATATTTTTTTTTCTGGGCCTCGGAGCCGAAAGCCGCGATATAGGGAACCACCACGTCGCTGTGCAGCATGGCCGCCAGACCGGTGTGATTGGTGCGGGCCATTTCCTCGGTGACGATGATCGAATAGAGAAAATCGCCGCCCATGCCGCCGTATTCCGGCGGCACCCAGGTGCTTAGAAATCCCGCCTGTCCCATGCGGCGCCAGGCTTCTTTGGGAACGATGTGATCCTTTTCCCACTGCTCCACGTTCGGCGTGACCTCGGCGGCCAGAAAGGACCGCAGCCGTTCCCTGAATTGCCGGTGCTCATCCGTATATTGCAAGATCTCCATTGGTCCGCTCCTTATTTCAGTTTTCCGATGATTTCGTCGGCAATGATATCTTTTTGCACCGAAGGACCGCCCTGAAAAATTTCCGTCTGTTTGGCGTCCCGGAAGAAATGTTCGACCTCGTATTCAGCGGTATAACCGTATCCGCCCAGGAGTTGAATGGCTTCATCGCAGACGGCCGCGGCGGTCCGGCTCGCCGTCAGTTTTGCCATGGATGCCAGACGGGGTTCGGGTTTTTTGTTGTCAAAGGACCATGCCGCATAATAGGTGAGGTACCGGGCGGATTCAAGCTTTGCCGCCATGTCGGCCAGCTTGTGGCGGTTGATCTGGAACTGGGCCAGCTTTCGGCCGAACTGCTCCCGCTGCTTGACATAATCCAGGGCCCGGTCAAAGGCGCCCTGAGCCGTGCCAAGGGCCATGCCGGCGATCTGAATCCGGTTTTCATGCAAAAATCTTTCCAGAATCTTGGGGCCGTCTCCTGGTTTGCCGATCATATGCGGCGAGGGCACGGCAACGTTTTCAAAGGCGACGGTTGCAAAGGGCATCAGGCGGCCGCCGAGTTTTTCCCCGGCATCGGATACGCGAATTCCACCGGTGTCGGCTTCGACAACGAACAGTGAGATTCCGGGGCCGTTTTCGGTTTCCGCGGCGCACAGCACCAGCATGGCGCCGGCTTTCGCGCCGAAAGGCACAAAAGTCTTGGTTCCGTTGATGAGCCAGTCGCCGTTTCGTTGGACCGCCGCCGTCTGGATCCGCGATAAATCATATCCGCTGTCGGGTTCCAGGAATGCGCCGGTAAAAATCATGTCCCCGCTGGTCACCTTGGGAAGAAATTTATTTCTGATTTCATCGCTCCCCCCGCGAACAAGACATTCCGCGGCATACCCGGAAAACATCAGGGCCGAGCCAAGGGTGGAATCCTTGCGACAAAACGTTTCCGCCACCAGGACGTTTTCCAAAAGGCCCATTCCCCCGCCGTCGCAGTTTTCCGGCAGATGAATGCCGATAAAACCCAGGTCGCCGGCCTTTTGCAGGATATCGGTGGGGAACTCCTGGCGCTGCGATAATTCCAGTATCCGTTCCTTGTCGAATTCGCCCCTGGCGAACTCCCATGCGGCTTTGACGATTTCCTTCTGGGGTTTGGTGAGTGAAAAATCCATATGATCAAACCTCCCGGATGATGAGAGTGTTTACGGTGACAAATCAGCGCATGTGGCCGATTGCTGCCGGCTTTTTCTGTGGGTGGGAATCGTGTCAAACATTCTGTTTCCAACAATTGATGGAAAATTATCCATGCTTATCTGAAAAGTCAAGAAATAATAATTTTGTTTATATCCACTCCGGCTCCATTTCTTCGGAAATACCCGCTTCCGGGTCGGCGACGATGTTTTCGGTCAGTTCGGCAATAAACGGATTCGGCATGATGCTGCGCCTCTATTTCTTAGATTTGCCGGGCTTGCACCAGCCGGGCAAAATGCTCAAATGAGCGGTCATAGGTGGCCTCGGCATCGGCCGGAAAACAGCAGGCCGGCAAGCAGCGGCTTTTCAGATGATAAGCGATGCATTCGCAGCAGATCCCTTTGCGGGAGCAGGGGTCATAGGTACAGTTGCACCCGGCGAGGTTTTCGTCTTTTTTGCATTCCATATGTATTCTCCCAACTTCTTATTTTTATAAAAGTAATAGATTTTTTATTCGGAATTTCCCCGGATGTGCGGCTCCCGGGCGATTTTAAACGTCGACCGGAAAGACAGCACCGCGCGACCGGCGTCATCAAAGACCGTGGCCTCGCCGTCGATGGTCCGCTCCCGGCTGAACCCGGCCTCAGCCTTGGCCGTGACGATCCCCTGGCGCACCGGATGGAGAAACTCCGATTCCAGTCGGATGGTGGCAAAATGAGTATTTTTCGGCACCATGCTCTTGATGGCCATGACCACGGCGGTGTCGGCCAGGCTCACCAGGGCTCCGCCGTGCATCAGGCCGGCGCCCTGGGCGAATTCATACCGAAACGGCATGGAAAGAATGGCCCGGCCGTCTTTTGCCGCAACAATATCCATCCCCAGCAGCCGCTCAAA
>CAZRES010000110.1:0-10279 GCA_964598885.1 uncultured Desulfobacteraceae bacterium
TTCGTGCGTTATACAGATACCGAAAATCCGACAAAGGCCCGTCATGGCCGCATGCGATACATTTCATGACCGTATTCTCCTTTTATTAATTATTCCTGCAGTTGGCGCATTGACCGCCTGTACGCCGGATCACTGCATTCGTATCCATCCTTGTCGATGAGCTTCATTTTTTCAAAATACTTGCACACAGCGGCATCCGAAAGCGTCCGGGTCAGATATCCTTCCCTGCCCTCGGTCACGTAGACCGGCGGCACGCTTTGAATGTCCGAGCCCATCTTGAGGGTTTTACAGGAGCCTCTTCCGTCGCTTGACCAGGAGCTTTCAGAATAGTTTATGCAGGTGCCGCATACTTTTTCCGGCCGTTTTCCGTGGGTTTCCTCTATTTTTTGAACCTGCGGCACCAGAACCTGGGCATATGCTTTGCGTTTTTCGTCTCTTCGCGACATCGGCATTCTCCCTATTTGAATGTGTCTAAAAAATAATTACTTATTACGATTAACCCAGCCCATGAACGGTCCTCTGGATAATATTGTCCTGGGTTTTCCGGCTGATGTCGACAAAATGGGCGCTGTAACCGGCCACGCGCACAATGACCTCCTGATACTTTTCCGGCTCTTTCTGGGCCGCGCGCAAGGTGGCGTCGTCAATCATGTTGAACTGAATATGGTCGATGCCCAGATCCGCCCATGTATGCATATACGCCTTCCAGAGCTGATACCCCTTTTCCCCGGCAAGCTGGGTCGGGGAAAACCGCTGGTTGAGCAGAAACGCCCGGCCGTCGGAGATATGATCGATTTTACCGCAGGATTTAAGCACCGCCGTGGGCCCCTTCTTGTCCAGCCCGGGACCGGGTGAGACCCCGCCGTCATAAAGCGCGTCCCCCAGACGCCGGCCGTTGGGAAGCGCACCCACGATATTGGCGTAATGAATGTTGCCGCTGACGTTTTCCGGCAGAATGGGCCAACTGTTGCCCGACGGGCATTTGAGTTCCCTGGAGAATTTCGCGGCTTCCTGGAGGCAGCGGATCATGATATCATCCACATAATCATCGTCATTGCCCCACTTGGGCGCGTTTCGCACAAAGTCCAGACGCATCTGCTCAAAGCCTTCCCAGTTTTTCTCCAGGGCTTCCTTGAGCTGGGCCATGGTGTATTTTTTCTCTTCGTAAACCAGCTTTTTCACCGCCGCCAGGCTGTCGATGTTTTCCACCCAGGTAAACGCGGTGATCCATGCGTTGCCGCGCTCCAGGGACGGCGACAGCGTATCCAGGCCGCTTTCAACGGACCGCTCCGAGACCGCGGACAGAAACGGCCGGGGGGTCAGGGTCGGGGCCAGGGTCCTGGCCCGGTTCACCGCCCGGACGAGAATGGAGAAAATGGTTTTCATCTGCATGACCCAGGCATCGAAAAACTGCTCGAAATCGGTAAACTCGGTCACATCCCCGGTTTCCGCGCCCACCTGCATGTTGACGACCTTGTCGTAGCCGCCGGTCATCACGTACTCGATGATCTTGGCGCAGTTGGCCGTGGCATTGGCCATGCGCATGGGCTGATATCCGTGCTTGGTGGGCGGACAGGGCGACAGGCAGGCCTGGTTGCACCAGAGCCGGGCCTCTTCAATGGGATGGCCGTACCAGTGCATGGTGTTGGCGATGAGCACCGGATCATTTCGCATGTTGGGATACCCCAGGCCCTGGCGGTTGCATTCGAAAATCTCCCGCATGACTTCGTCTTTGACCTTGGGATGCCACCGGAACGCCAGGGTGGGGTTGGCCACCCGGACCAGGCGGGCCGCCTGCATCAGGGCCACGGTCAGATCGTTGCACGCGTCGCGGCCCTGGGCGTCCACGCCGCCGATGGTCCATACCCATGTGCCGTCGATCCCCTGGAGCCCTTCCCTGGCCCATTTGGGCTTGAACTGGCAGACTTCGGCGGCCCGGATCAGAAATTCACCCACAAGGTCCAGTGCCTCTTCCTTTGTAAGGCTGTGATCGATGTTCACATCCTTGTCGTAGTAAGGACCGTGATAATAATCGGGTCTGGCGGGCCACGCCCCTTCAATGGCCTCGGTCCGGCTCATCATCTGGATGAAAATATCGTACTGGAAGGATTCCTGGAGATTGCGGGACGGATGGGCCGGCACGCGCTCGCAGGTTTCGGCGATCTTGAGCAGCTCTTCGCGCCGGACCGGATCTTCCTCGAAATTTTCGGCAATGATCCGGGCCAGCCGGGCATAGCGTTTCGCAATGCGGATGCCGGCCTCCAGGGTTATTTTCATGGCTTCCCAGTTGTTGAGCTTGTCGTACATGGCCGTGGTTTCCGGCGTGGCGCCGGGGGCGTGGGTCATTTCGTCGCCGTCGTCGAGTTTCTGGTCCAGCTCGTCAATGATGTCCTGGAACGCCCGCTTGCCCGTCATGATGTATTCATAATCCTTGCTGGAATATCCGCCCCGGGCCAGGGGGACGCCCCAGCCGATGGAACCCGACAGCATTTTCATCAGGTCTTCCATGTCAAACACCGGCGTCATCTTGTCCAGATCCGATTTTCCCGTCCAGTAGGCGTTGACCTCTTCGATGATTTTCTGGCTTTCCTCGGCAGGCTCGGGAATGGCCGTGGGATCGTTGTAGACTTCCAGATTCAGAAAGAACGCGCAGCTCGGGTCCCATGCCATGGTATGGGGCAGGCTTCCGGTGTAGCCCACCAGTTGGGCGTGATCGGTGATAAAAATGGTCTTGTTGTCTAAAATATGAGCGATCATCTTGGCGAACTTGATCACATAGGCATCGGGTGAAAATTCGAGTTCCTTTGCCTTTTGCGTATGAAGCACCGCCCGCTCCAGATCGACTTTCACGCCCGGCGCGTACAGACCGCCGATGGCGCCTTTTTTCCAGATGGCCTTGCGCAGGTAATCAAGCCGGCTGGACCGTTTCTTTTCCGCGGCCCACCACCACTGCTGTTTGGCCTCAAATTCTTCAACGCTGGTATCTTTTAATGCCGCCTGTGCCATGATTGTATCCTCCATTAAATGATGATTTTCTTTAGCGCGCATTCCCGCGGTAAATCGCCGGCGGGACAGGGATCAAAAGCAGCCCCCAGATGGGGCGCCCGGGACTCGACTCCTATTTTTTGGAAAATGATGCGCATTTAACCGCGTCGTCAGCGGCGTTTACCGGTTTTGACTGATAATATTCCTGCCGGGGATCCACCACGCGCCTGACGCAATCGCCCTTGTCCGGATTTTCTTCCAGCGGAAAATAGCTTTTACATTCTTTGCATGTCGCCATATCGGCCTCCTTTTGCGGTAAAACGTTTGCTGTTTTTTAGATTGCTTCTCAGTGTTAATATTAATGTAAAAAGTGTGTAAAATCAGGCTTTTTACAATTTCATTGGCATTGTTGCCTATAAACAGCGTACCGCGCGGCACGCGAAACAAAGCACATCATCCAGGCGGCGATGGCGCCAGGATCAGAACTCAGGTACCGGTATTCTCGAAACCCGAGCCGCCGACGTTTATGTCAAATCCGGCTTCCCGGTAAATATCGGCGGCGGGTTCCAGCAAAAATGGTTCAAGGGCTTCCACATCAGCCATGGGCCAGTGGATGCCGAGCCAGTCATATTTGTCCTGGCACCAGTTATGAAACGGCAGCAGGTCGATGCGGCTGATGTTTCCCGGCAGCCCGGCCAGAAACCGGGCCATGCCGATATGGCAGTCCATGGCGTCGTTAAATCCAGGAATCACGGGAATCCGCACCCAGACGTCCGCACCGGCGGCGCAAAGCCGGGACAGGTTGTTTAAAATCATGGCATTTTCCACGCCGGTTCCCTTCTGATGCCGCACCGGGTCGATATGCTTGAGGTCAAACAGCACGGTATCGACATTTTCCATGATCTGCTCCAGCACCGGCCAGCCGCAGAACCCGTTGGTGTCCAGGCAGGTATGGATTCCCCGCTTCCGGGCCGCCAAAAAAAGCCTGCCGGTAAAATCCGCGTGAAAGGTCGGCTCCCCGCCGCTGACCGTCATGCCGCCCCCGGAATTGTCGTAAAACGGCCGGTCCTGTTCCACCTCATCCAGAATATCGTCAATTGACATGGGCCGTCCCGCCACGCAGAGCGCGCCGTAAAGGCAGGCATCCACGCATTTCATGCACCCGTCGCAGCGGTCCCGGATAATCTTCTGATACGCCGATCCCGGGTCCCGGGATTCTTCCGGCGGCACCGGCGCGTTGATGGCCTCCCGCAGGCAGGCCTCCATGCACGCGCCGCACTGGACGCAGAGCCGCCGCTTCCAGTAAATATCGGGCCGCGTGGAAATGGTTTCCGGATTGTGGCACCAGGCGCATTTTAGCGGACAGCCCTTGAGGAAAACATTGGTCCTGAATCCCGGGCCGTCGTTTACGGCAAACTTTTGAATGTCGGTGATCAGCGCCTGCTGTTGAATGCTCGGCATACCTGTTGTTCCCGATTAAAGTAATTTTGACGGCGTCGTAAAAAGTCCTTTTGTGAGTGACATTGAGCAGTTTCGGAAAAAGAGATGCGACGTGCTGAGCGTTAAAAATTTTAAACTGTTTGAGGCGCTTGCGCCGAGTTTTTGAAATTTAGCGAAGCACGGAGCATCTCCCGAAAATGCTCAGTCAACGAGCAAAATCGGACTTTTTACAATGCCATCAATTTTGTGAGTTCGCCCATATTCCCGACGGTTTCAAGGCCGTCCACAGCGGCCCGGATCTCTTCGGCGTTTTCATCCGTGAGTACGCCGGCGCACAAATCCACGAATTTCTTTCCCACCCGGTCCTTTTTGACTTCCAGGGGCGGAATCTGCTGCAGGATGTCGGAAAAGCCGGTGCGGGTTTTCCCGTCCGTGGTTTCAATCTCCACATGGGCTTCCAGGGCGAGTTTGCCGGCATCCAGGTCAACGGTGATTTTTTCCATCAGGGCCCTGATGGCCGGATGATTGACGTTTTCATCCGTAAACGCCCGGGTGCCGGTCTCGCCCGAGACCAGGGCATTGGCCACGCAGAAGGGAATGGAGAATTTGCCTTCAATGCCGGTGGAAGGCGCGCTGTTGCCCGCGGCATCCAGGGCCATTTTTGATGACCGCACCGTGATTTTCGCGATATCGTCTAACGCGATGTTTTCATCCGCCACCACCTGCAGGGCCGCTTCCAGGGGGGAATGGGTGGCATGGCAGGACGCGTGGTATTTCTGGGAAATATTGACCACATCCCAGCCCAGGCCCAGCATCCCCAGCACGTCTTGGTTCACGCCGCCCTTAAACAGCGCGAAAAAGCCGTGGGGACCTTCCAGGACATCGGCCGGGCCGGTAAAATCCTTTTGGGCCAGAAGAGCGGCCATCATGCCGGCCTGGGATGCCCTTCCCGCGTGAAACGGCTTGCACATGGTCCCGAACACCCGCTTCAACCCCGATGACTGGGTGGCGGCAATGCCCAACGCGTAAACCGTCTGCGTGCTGCTCAACCCCAGCAATTTTGCGCACCCGGCAGCAGACGCCAGATGCCCGATGGTGGACGTGGCATGCCAGCCCGCCATGTAATGATCCAGTCCGGCGCTGACCCCGATGACGGCCCCCACCTGCAGGCCCACCAGATAGGCCGTGAGAAATTCCCGGCCGCTTTTTTCCTTCCATTCGGAAAGGGCCAGCAGGGACGGAAACAGCGTGACCGACGGATGCCCGAAAAACGAAACCAGGGTGTCGTCGTAATCGAGCACATGGGAAGCCGTGCCGTTGATCAATGCCGCCTGATCCACGGATTTTTTTGCGCCGTACCCGATGATGCTGGCCTGGGGATGTCCCCCCATGTCATCGGCATAGGCAATGAGCTTGTCCACCATGGGATCGCCCACCCCGCCGAAGGTCACGCCCATCCAGTCCATAAACGCGGTTTTGGCGTGATCGAAAATGTCTGCCGGGATCTTGTCGCTGCTTGTGTTTACGGCAAATTCAGCCAGTCGTTGCGCCAGTGTCATGGTGTTTTCCGTCATGATGTCACTCCACGATTTTCTTGCGGGTGCCTTGGTTAACATGCGTTTCCATCATCTGTTTCACAATGGTGTAGGGATCGCCGGCGTTATCCAGCACCCGGTCAACGGCCTGGCCAAGCCAGCCATCCTGCTCCAGTTCCTTTCGCGTCCGCCGGAACACTTCCCGTTCCACCAGGGACAGCATTTCCTCTTTGATCCGGGTCTTTTTGTTGAGCCGCTGCCGGCTGCCGTCGGCCGGAACCGCCAGAAGAACATCCACCAGGGCCTCGATGCCCTGCCTGGAAAGGGCCGAGACCTGCAAGACCGGCGGCAGTTCATCGTGCTGCCATTCCGACAGGGACAGCATGGCCCCGATATCGGCCGCGACCTCATCGGCCCCCGGTTTATCGGCCTTGTTCACCACGTAGATATCGGCGATTTCCATGACCCCGGCCTTGATGGCCTGAATCCCGTCGCCCTGCCCCGGAATCATCACCACCATGACCCGGTCCGCGGCCCGGACGATTTCGATTTCATCCTGGCCCACGCCCACGGTCTCGATAAGCACGATATCCTTGCCAAAGGCGTCCATGATGCGCACCACATCCCGGGCCGCCTGGCACAGTCCGCCCAGCATGCCCCGTGTGGCCATGGAGCGGATATAAACGGATTCCAGGGTGAAAAGCGCTTTCATGCGAAGCCGGTCCCCCAGCAGCGCGCCGCCGCTGAACGGACTGGACGGGTCCACCGCGATAATCCCCACGGAATAACCCCGGTCCACGAGCAGCCGGGTGATTTCAGACGTCAGCGTGCTTTTCCCCGCGCCCGGCGACCCGGTGATGCCGAAAACCCGCGCCGATCCGGCCATGAAATAAATCCGCGACATGGCCGTCTCCCAGCCCGGCTCCCGGTTTTCCACCCGACTGATCAGCCGCGCCATGGACCGGACATCCCCGGCCTTTACGCCCTGGACCAGCTTTTCCCATGCATTGTCCACGCAAACTCCTGTTAAAATTTTGATTGCTGGAATTCGCCGAAAACCTCCCGCAACACATCGCAAATCTCCTGCAGAGAAACATCGTTTTTCACGCATTCGCAGATATCGGGCATCAGGTTGACGGATTCGTCTCCGGCGTGATCCTTTAACGTTTTCAGCAGGGACTTGACGGACGTATTGTCCCGCTCCCGTTTCAGGCGCGCCAGCTTTTCGATCTGCCGGCCCTCGGCGCTTTTCATGCGTTCCGGATCATAGGTGGCTTCCACTTCGCGGTTCACCGAAATATTGATTTCGTTTTTGCCCGTAAAGCAGTTGACGCCGACAATGAACTGCTCCTGGTTTTCAATCTGCTTTTGGCGCTGATAGGCGCTTTTGGCGATGGCTTTCTGCATGTATCCGTTTTCCACCGCGGCAATGGCCCCGCCCATGGAATCGATCTTTTCCATTTCCGCCGTGACCTGGGCTTCCAATTCATCGGTCAACGACTCCATGAAATACGAGCCGGCCCACGGATCATTCACATCGGCGATTCTGGCCTCATAAATCAGGATGCGCGTGGCATCGAGCTGCAACTGGACCGCCTCCTGGCTGTGGCCCAGGCCCAGGGGCTCGTCAAAGGGCGGAAACGCGCCGGGAATCCCGCCGGACATGCCCGCGGCAATGCCGCCCACCACGGCCCGGGGCAGATTGTTCAAGGGCCGCTGAAGGGTCGTGGACGAACACCCGATATGCGCGGTGATGGGCTGGCGGATCTGCATGCTCTTGGGATGGGTGGCGTGAAACCGCTCTTTGAGCATCCGGGCGTAAATGCGCCGGGCCGCCCGCTGGAACGCGATTTCATGATACAGCTCCATGCTCCCGCCGAATGCGTTGAAGGTAAATTTGGGCGCGAATTCATCCACGGCCAGGCCGCCGTCAATGCCCGCCTGGATGTAGGCGGCGGCGTTTGCCATGGAAAAGGCCAGGTCCTGGACCCGGGTGGCCCCGGCTTCGCGGATATGATAGCCGCCCATGCTGTTGATGTTGAGACTGGGCATGTGCCGGGTGCAGAACACGCAGGTGTCGCGGAACAGCCGCATGGACGGCCCGGGCGGGAAGATATAGGTGCCCCGGGCGATGAACTCCTTTAAAATATCGTTCTGGGGGGTCCCCCGAAGCACGGCGGGCGAAATGCCCCGCTTTTCCGCCAGCACCGCGTACATGGCGATCAGCACGGCCGCGGGCGCGTTGATGGTGAAATTGGACGGCACCTTGTCAATGTCCAAGGCGCCGGTATAGGGTTCGTAGATGGTTTCAAAATCCCGGAAGGTGTCGATGGCCACCCCCACCCGGCCGACTTCTCCTTCGGCAAACGGGCTGTCCGAGTCGTACCCGCACTGGGTCACCAGGTCAAAGGCCATGTTGGGACCGCCCGTCCGGCCCATGGCATGCATCCGGATCAGATAATCCCGGTAATCTTCGGCCGTGCCGAACCCGCCGTATTTGCCCACTCCGCCCGCGCCGCCCCAGTCCGGCCGGTAATCGGTTTTAGCGGCATCGCCGGCATAGGCCCGCCAGAAATCAAAAGGGCTGTTCCCCGCGGTATAGGGATATTGCCCGGGAAAACCGACTTTTTCGATAAAATCAAAATCCCTCACAGCCAGCGGCGAATAAAACCGGGTGGGGCTCTGGGGAAGGTTGAACCGCTTGACCCGCTTCCGGAGCACCTTTTCTTCCCACTCATCCTGCCGCTGCTCAATGTCTTTCAGGTCGTCCTTGTGGTCAGCCATGAAAATCCCTTTCAGGTGGTCATGTTGCGTGTTTTCAAAAGCAGAGTTGCCGCGCCGATCCCATCAAAGCGCATGGGGGAACCATCTACGCATCCCGGCCGGCCGAAGACGCGATAAACGCGGTGATGGCCGACACCGGCGTTCCGGCGGTAAAGACCCCGGCCACGCCCATTTCCTTTAATCGGGCAATATCGTCTTCCGGGATGATGCCGCCCACAATGACCATGATGTCTTCGGCGTTGCCGGCCCGCAGCCCGTCCAGGACTTTCCGGGTCAGCAGAAGATGCGCCCCGGAAAGAATGGAAAGACCCACCACATCCACATCCTCCTGAATGGCGGTGCTCACGATCTGCTCCGGGGTCTGCCGCAGCCCCGTATAAATCACCTCAAACCCGGCATCCCGCAACCCGTAAGCCACCACATGAGCCCCCCGCTCATGACCGTCCAACCCGGGTTTTGCCACCAGTACGCGAATCTTGCGTTCCTGATCCATGAACACTCCTTTTGCCCCAACCCTCGTTTTCGGTTCGCGTGAATCAACAGATGCAACTGGGCCATAATTTTGCAACTTATGTGCCAGCGCTGCGGTGACTTTATAACAACTTATTATAATTGGAATTTAAACTTAAAATGTAATTGTGCGGATGGGCAGACGGGTATCAGCGGGACACGAATGATCCAGAAAGAAGGGATAAGTGGGTCATAATGATCCACATAGACCGATGAAAAGATTAATTCCGATTCAATCGATAACAGAGGGCCTTTAGAGGTGATACGGGGTTAAATCGATGATTCGCGGCATCGCGGTTTTATGCCTTTTTGAATACTTTTATCTGCTCTGATTCTTTAAGTTTTTCATCTTCGGTGATCAGTATCAGATCGTTTTCCAACGCCGTCGCGGCGATAAATCGGTCGGCAGGGTCCTTGTGAGGGAGTTCTATTTTCCTGCTTTTGATGGCGATTGCATGTGTCAATACTGCCTCTTTAACAGGACTTCGTTTGAGCGCTTCAGAAATCCATTCATCTATGGTAGGCCAGAGTTCAATCTTTCCTTTTTCAGCCAGAATCATGGTTTCCCATAATGAAATGGGCGAGACAAACAATTCATTTTCTTTATTATCAAGTACTTTTAGAATATTTTCACCAAGTCTTTCCGGCTCCAGAAGACTCCACAACCATATGTGTGTATCCAGTAAATATTTCATTCTGATATGGCTTTCCAATTATCCGGGTTTTCAGCCGGTGAAATAATATCCCCTTTAATTTGGCCTGTCCCTCTCATGCATCCCACCCATGATTCTTTTCCGGAATCAGCAATCGGGACAATTTTTACCAATAATTTTCCTTTGTCGATTATCAATACAGGCTTATGGGTATTGATTACCGACTCAATTATACTGGAAATATTATTCTGAAAATTTGAGAGTTGTATCTCTTCCATTTTTTGACCTTTACCTTAAGCTGATTTTTATTTTGATGACTAAACGGATATTTATAATATCACCAGCATCATTCGGTTGCAACTCATGATTTCG
>CAZRES010000111.1:0-227 GCA_964598885.1 uncultured Desulfobacteraceae bacterium
TGACCACCGCCAGCACCATCTCCGTAAAGCCGAAACCGCGTAAAAAATATCCGATGGCAAAAATAAGGGCGCTCAGGAGGATAATGAAAACAGACAACCCCCGACCGAAACGGTCCATTTTGCGAACCAGTGGAGTCTTGATGTCTTCGACTTTGGAGACCATTTCGCTGATGCGCCCGATCTCGGCTTTCTCTCCCGTGGCGGTCACCACCCCGCGCAGCAGGCCG
>CAZRES010000111.1:237-10239 GCA_964598885.1 uncultured Desulfobacteraceae bacterium
GGTCAGGAGCGTGCCGGAAAATGCCATGTTTTCGCGGTCGCCGATGGGGGCATCCTCATCAACGGGATCGACCCGCTTGTCGACCGGCTCGGATTCCCCGGTGAGCAGGGCTTCGTCGACCTGTGCATTGCGGGAGTATATGATCCGCATGTCCGCCGGGACCCGGTCCCCGGAGCCGAGGAACACGATGTCGCCGGGAACCAGTTCTTCCGCCGGCAGTTCGCGCTGGCTGCCGTCGCGCAGGGCCGTTGCCTTTGGCGAGAGCATGCCGCGGATGGCCTCCATGGCTTTTTCAGCCTTGCCTTCCTGGATATAACCCATAATGGCGCTGATAATCACGACGGCCACGATAACCGAGGTGTCAATCCATTCCCCGAGAAGCGCCGTGAAGATTGCCGCCGCCAGCAGAACATAAATGAGAACGTTCTGGAACTGGCGGAAAAAGCGTTTCAGGGGACTGGCTTTTTTCTTTTCAGGCAGCTTGTTCGGCCCGTATTTCTCAATTCGACCAAACGCCTCTTTGTTGGTCAGCCCACGGTCATCCACGCCGAGGGACGACAATACCTCGTCGCCGGTCAGGGCGTGCCAGGGCATGGGGTTGCTTTTTTCTGGTTTATCAATGGCTTGTTTTTCTTCACCCATTTAAATGAGATCCTTACGGCCGTCAGGTGTTCTTCGGTTTGTTTTCCATCATTGATCCTGTAACGCGGCCACTCCGGGCAGTTCCCGCCCCTCCAGAAATTCCAGAAAGGCCCCGCCGCCGGTGGAGACGTGGGTCATGGCATCGACCAGACCGAGCCGGTTCACCGCAGCGGCGGTGTCTCCTCCGCCGAGGACGGTCACCGTGTTCCGGTCGGCCAGGAAAAGGATGAGTTCGGTGGTGCCCCGGTCAAAGGGCTGCATTTCAAATCGTCCCAACGGACCGTTCCAGACCACCATTTTCGCCGTTTCCAGCTTTTCTTTGAACATCTCCACGGTCTTGGGCCCGATATCGACGATCTGCCCCTGGGACGGGATGTCGGCCACGGAAACCGTGCGATACTCCGTATCCGCATGAAAATCTCCCATCACCACCACCACGTCCTCGGGCAGGACAAGTTTTTCCGCCTCTTTATCCAGAAGTCGGGAAGCCGTATCCAGATAATCTTCTTCAATGCGGGACTGTCCCACATCGTATCCTTTGACTTTCAGGAAATTGTTGGCCATGGCCCCGCCGATGAGAAGTTTCTCCATCCGGTCGCTCAATCGTTCCATAATGCCGATTTTGTCGGATACCTTTGCGCCTCCGAAGATCGCCATGAACGGATGCTCGGGATCTTCAATAACCCGGGATAAGGTTTTAAGCTCTCTTTCCATCAGCGTTCCGGCCACGCCGGGCAGATGATGGGCCACTCCCTCGGTTGACGCGTGGGCGCGATGGGCCGCGGCAAAGGCGTCGTTGACGAAGATGTCGCCGTGGCCGGAGAGTTGGCGGGCGAAATCCGGATCGTTTTTCTTTTCTCCCGCATGGAAGCGGATGTTTTCCAACAGGAGCACGTCCTTTGGCCCCAGATTTTCCACAGCCCTTTCCACTTCCGGTCCGATGCAGTCATCGACTTTTTTCACGTCTTTTCCCAGCAGCTCGGAAAGACGCTCTGCCACCGGGTCAAGCCGCAGGGAATCGTCTGCGGTGCCTTTGGGTCGTCCCAGATGGGAGCACAAGACGAGTCTGGCATCCTGATCCATGAGATATTGAATCGTGGGCAGGCTGGCCCGGATGCGCAGGTCGTCGGTCACGTTTCCGTTTTCCAAGGGCACGTTGAAATCCATGCGCGCCAGAATATGTTTGTTGGTAACATCGATATCTTTCAGGGTTTTTTTCATGAAATCACCTTTTTACGCCAATGGTTTCAGAGATAATACCTTCGCCGGACGCAGTCTGATTTTAAACGCGTTATTGTGAAACGTAAAACGTCGGCAGTATCTTTATCAATCAGGTATATCCCCTAATCGCGGCCGGGGATTCATGTAGATGAGGTTTTGCGGGACAGATCTTTGGCAGGCGTTGCCAGTCGGACGCTTAGATGAAAAGGAAGAAGCGGGGTTGTCGGAAAATCTTTGGGCGTCTTCTCGATGGGATCAGATTTTCTGGACTACCAATCCTTTTTTAATGGCATAGGCGGTCAGAGCCGAGACATTATGCATATTCAGTTTGTTCATGATATTGGCGCGGTGTTTTTCCACCGTTTTCGGACTGATATTCAGCAAATCCGCAATTTCTTTGTTCATGTATCCTTCGGCCAGGAGTTTCAACACCTCTTTTTCCCGCTGGGTAACCGTATCCCAGACGGCGGTGGTTTTCATTTTTTTCCGGCCTTCCAGATACCCTTCCATCACATTGCTGGCAACTCCCGGGCTGATATAGGTTTTGCCGTCAATTACACTCTGAATGGCGATAAACAATTCGTCAAGGCTGGCGTTTTTGATGCAATATCCATCCACGCCCGACTCAAATGCTTCCAGAATGTATTCATCAGATTCGTGAATGGTCAACACCAGGATTTTGATTTCCGGGCTCTGGAGTTTAATATCCTTGATGGCGGAAAATCCGTTTAACCGCGGCATCGAGATATCCAGCAGCATCAAATCCGGTTTTTTCTGTAACGCCAGCCGGATGGCATCCAGTCCATCTTCCGCCTCGCCGACGATTTCAAAACCGTCTTTATTTTTCAACATGGATCGCATTAATTCCCGGAAGAGTTTATTGTCTTCGGCAATGACTACTTTGGTTACCGTATCCATAAATCCTCGCATTTTTGAAAAATATTGCGGCGCATTCACCAAATCTGAGGGCATAATTTTTGTATGCTATAACCTATTTATGAAATATATGCAACACCCATTCGCTGACATGCCGGAACCCTGCGCGGCAACCCGCAAGTTTGAAAAGAGCGGTTTCATAAATCGTGGGTCCGGCATCTTGCGGGTATCCTGTAACCGTTCAGTCGGATGAAACATATTGGCGCAAGTCAGCGGCATTTTTGACGGCATATCCTTCCGTATCATTATTGAAGTATGCATATACATCGATTTTTTCCGATAAACGCTCGTTAATCCAGCCCGCCCAGTCCGTTAAACTCTGTCGGCTGTAGGATCCGGCATAGTGATCACCATGAAAGCGAAGATAAGTCCAGTCTGTGGTTAAGCGTCGGCAATGGTTCGGTATCATATCATGAATACATAAGGCGGCCCGGTGGGTTTCCAGCACGCGGAAAATTTCATCGGTCAACCATTCCGGATCCCGAAACTCTATGGCCCAGCGGTGACGGCGGGGAGCTTCGGAGAGAAAAGCTTCCAGGCGGTCGGCATTCGGCTTCCACCGGGGCGGCAGCTGCACCAGGATCGGGCCGAGAAAAGCCTTGAGCCGTTCAGCGCGGTTTAAAAATTTGCTCAGAATATCCGCGGGATCCTTCAGTTTTTTCATATGGGTTCCATACCGGCTGAATTTCAATGCAAAACGGAAATTTCGCGGGGCCTGGTCATGCCACCGGTCAAACGTGGCCGTTTCGGGCAGATGATAAAAGGTGTTGTTGATTTCCACGGTATCAAACCGTTTGGCGTAATAGTGAAACCAGTTCGTTTTCGGCAGATTTTCCGGATAAAATACCGGCTGCCAGTGATCATACTGGTAGCCGGAGGTGCCGATTCGGCAGACCGTCTTATGCTTCTTATGCTCCGTTCCCATGGCGCCACCTTTCTGCTTTTTAATCAGACTTATATTAATCAGTGTTCGGCGTGCGTTTCAATGGGGTATTACCCTTATACGTCACCCCGCCGATATAATGATGCCCGGAGTCAGATACTCCAGGAAAATATCCCCTGCTTTGACGAAGACACTTTCAGCAGAGTCATGGGAGGGGAATAGGGTTTCAGCGTTAATATACAGTTTTCCTCCATAACCATTACAGGATCGCGGGTATGGCCTCTCTGTTTTTTGTCGGTTATTTTTTGTTTTAACATCACTGAAAAACGAAAAAACCGTACCGATCCGGCGGGTTGTGAATGCAGGTTCGACATCAAAGCGATTATGGAGCAATTCAATACGCCCAGGGACGGGGGTTGTTTGCAACTTCTATTCAGGAAAATTAATGGAGAAGCCGATGAAAGATACAAAAAAATATGTCGTATGGTTTGAAGATATTGGAATGGAGCATATTGAAGAGGTTGGCGGCAAAAACGCCTCTTTGGGAGAAATGATCCGCTCTCTGAAATCCCAGGGAATTTCGGTTCCGGATGGATTTGCCACGACATCCCGGACGTACTGGGATTTTATTGAGACCAATGAAATTAAGGAGAAAATAAAAAAACATATCAGCGAGATGCATAAAGGCAACAAATCCCTTTCCGCCACGGGAAAAGCCATTCGCAGACTTTTTCAAAAAAACGGTTTTCATCCGGCGGCGACGGAAAAAATCCGGCAAAGCTATCGGGAGTTGTCGGGACGGTATGATCAGGAAGATATCGACGTGGCGGTAAGAAGCAGCGCCACCGCGGAAGATCTGCCGGATGCCAGTTTTGCCGGCCAGCAGGAGACCTTTCTCAACATCACCGGCGAACAGGAGTTAATGGAAGCCTGTCGGAAGTGCTTTGCCTCTTTGTTTACGGATCGGGCCATCAGCTACAGGGAAGAGCACGGGTTTGATCATATGAAAGTGGCGCTTTCGGTGGGGGTTCAGATAATGATCCGCGCGGACAAGGCAGGTTCCGGCGTGATGTTCACCCTGGATACGGAAACCGGCTTTCCGGGTGTGGTGGTGATTAATGCCGCCTGGGGATTGGGCGAAAACGTGGTTCAGGGAACCGTTACGCCCGATGAATACAGGGTTTTTAAGCCGCCTTTGACGGAAGAACGATATCGCCCCATCATTGGGAAGTCTGTTGGCGAAAAGGAAAAAAAGATGGTCTATGACACGGGAAAAAGCACCACCACCAAAAATGTCAACACGCGGAAAGATGAACGCCGGGCCCTGGTTCTCAATGAAGATGAAATTCTGACCCTTGCCCGTTGGGCCGTTATTATTGAAAAGCACTACGGCAAACCCATGGATATCGAATGGGCCAAGGATGGAGATACCGGGGAACTTTTCATTCTGCAGGCCCGACCGGAAACGGTGCAGTCGCAGAAACAGGCCGCGGTCTTAAAGGCTTACCAGCTCAAGGAAAGCGGCAGGAAACTGGGAACCGGGCTGAGCATCGGAACGGCCATTGCCGCCGGAAAGGCGCTGATCATTAAAAACGCCGGCGACATCGATCAATTTCAAAAAGGTGCGATTCTCGTAACGGAAATGACCGATCCCGACTGGGTTCCGATTATGAAACAGGCCGCCGGCATTGTAACGGACTATGGCGGTCGCACCAGCCATGCGGCCATCGTGAGCCGGGAGCTGGGAGTGCCCGCTATTGTGGGAACCGGTAACGGCACGGAACTATTAAAAAACGATCAGGAAATCACCATCTCCTGCGCGGAAGGGGATGAAGGCTATATTTATGAGGGTATCCTGGATTTTGACGAAACGGAGTTGGATCTGGAAAATATTCCGGAAACCAGCACGCGCATTATGATGAATATCGGAAGCCCGTCAGCGGGATTTCGATGGTGGCGCCTGCCCTGCGAAGGGATCGGGCTTGCTCGTATGGAATATATCATCAATAATATTATTAAGATACATCCCATGGCCCTGGCAGAGTTCGATACGCTCGATGACGCGGAGTTAAAAAAGGAAATCCAGTCTTTGACATCGGGATATAAGGATAAGCAACGCTATTTTGTCGATCATCTGGCCTGGGGCATGGCGCAAATCGCCGCCGCCCAGTACCCGGATCCCGTTATCGTGCGCATGAGCGACTTTAAAACAAACGAGTATGCCGATCTTGTGGGAGGCCGTTATTTCGAGCCGGTGGAGAACAATCCCATGCTTGGTTTTCGCGGGGCCTCCCGCTATTACAGCGACCAATACCGCCCCGGTTTCGCGCTGGAATGCCGCGCCATCAAAAAAGTCCGGGAAGAAATCGGGCTTATCAATGTCATCATGATGATACCGTTTTGCCGGACCCCGGAAGAAGCCGACAGGGTGTTTGAAGTGATGGCGGAAAACGGTCTGATTCGGGGGAAAAACGGGTTGAAGGTCTACGTGATGGCCGAGATTCCTTCCAATATCCTCCAGGCGGAAGAATTCGCCCGGCGGTTTGACGGATTTTCCATCGGCTCCAACGATCTCACCCAACTCACCCTGGGGGTGGATCGGGATTCAGGGGAACTGGCCCCTCTTTTTGACGAACGAAACGCCGCGGTAAAAGCCCAGATTCGCATTCTGATCCAGAAGGCGCATGAGGCCGGCCGGAAAGTGGGCATCTGTGGTCAGGCCCCCAGCGATTATCCGGAATTTTCCGAATTTCTGGTAAAACAAGGCATTGATTCCATCTCCTTGAATCCGGACAGCGTTATATCGGTAAAACAGCATGTCGCGGCGGCCGAAAAGCGCTACCGCTGACCTTCTTTCTCCTCTGAAACCCGGCGGTTTTTGTGCAGTGGCCCGATACTTGTCAGCATGAAGGAAGGCCGCCGGGTCAAAAAGGAAATCCGCCATGACAAACTCTATCCCGGACCATACCATGATCATTATGCTGATCGGCGGGATGGTGGTTTTAACCATTGTCATCCGGTCCCAGCTTCGGAAAACGGGCATACCCGCCCTGGTGGGATTTCTGCTGCTGGGATTTTTTCTCCGCGTTATCAACGCGAAATTCGGATATTTCCTTGAAGAGGGCGAGGAAATCCTGGACCTGTTCGCCGAAATCGGCCTGATCACCCTGCTGTTCAAGGTCGGCCTGGAAAGCAACATCGACGGACTGATCAAGCAGTTGCACAGCGCCAGTGTGGTATGGGCCGGAAATATTCTGTTGAGCGGCATCCTGGGATATATCACGGCCTATTACCTTCTGGGGATACAGATGATTACCAGCATTATTATCGCCACTGCGTTCACCGCCACCTCCGTGGGGGTTTCCGTGGCGATATGGGGATCCATGAATGCCCTGAAATCCCCTAACGGCGAGCTTCTTATCGATGTTGCCGCGCTTGACGATATTACCGCCATAGTCTTGATGGCGCTTTTGTTTGCCCTGCTTCCGCATTTTAAACAGGGCATTGATGAAAATCTATGGCCCCTGATCATTCGGTCCGCCGGTGGATGGCTGGCAAAAATTTTCGCGTTCGGCCTGTTTTGCTGGGGGTTTTCGGTGTTTGTGGAAAAGCGGATTACCTCGTACTTTAAACAGCTTGAATCACCTCCGGAACTGATGCTGGTGGTGGTCGGAATCAGTTTGATTATTGCGGCATTTGCCGAGAGGATCGGCTTTTCCTTTGCCATTGGGGCATTTTTTGCCGGACTGGTATTCAGCCGGGATGAGTCCGCTGTTAAGAATGAAGGTTCGTTTATGCCGCTGTATGAGTTGTTCAGCCCTTTTTTCTTTATCGGCATCGGCATGCAGGTAACTCCGGAAGTGCTCGGATCCGATCTGATGCTTTGCGTGGTTTTGATCGCGGCTGCCATTGTTTCCAAAATTATCGCCAACGGCCTGCCCCTCTGGTTGATGGGTAATTTTCAAAGTGCCGCGCTGATCGGTATCAGTATGGTGCCCAGAGCTGAAATCACCATGGTCATTATGCAGCACGGCCTGAACAAAGGAGAGTGGGCCGTGCCGCCGGAAATTTTTAATGCCATGGTTTTTGTCTGCATCGCCACGTGTGTCATTGCCCCGGTGCTTGTGCAGAAAATGCTTTCCCGATGGCCCCAGACAGAGGCGGCGCAATAAATAGTATCGGTATAATGACGTATAAATACAGTCTTCACCGTATTCAAACCATCTGCGCGTTTTGATACAAAATTACCGCACAAAATAAATTCGGGTTTGATCAGAGCCGGTCGGACCGGAATGCAACCAATGGCAAAATATTTTAAAAAAAGGAGGTCTCTCATGGCAAAAGTGGCCATCAATGGAATGGGAAGAATCGGAAGGGCGACGCTTAAACAGGTGCTGGATAATCCGGACCTGACGCTGGCGGCAATGAATGATCTGCTGCCAACGGATAATCTTGCTTATTTATTAAAATTTGATTCCGTTTACGGCCGATATGAAAAACATATTGAATCCACGGAAAACAGCCTTGTGGTCGACGGAACCGAATACCCGGTATGGCACGAAAAAGACCCCGAAAAACTCCCCTGGAAGAAACTTGATGTGGATCTCGTGTTTGAATGTACCGGGATATTTCTGGAAAAGCAAAGCCTGGAAAAACATTTGAAGGCCGGGGCAAAACGGGTCATTCTTTCGGCCCCGCCGAAGGGGGAAGATATTGACCTGGTGGTGCCCGGCGTCAACCAGCCGGAAGATGCCCCTGATCTGATTTCCTGCGCAAGCTGCACCACCAATTGCATCGCTCCGGTGGTTGAAATCGTCGGAAGAACCATGGGCATGAAAAAGGCGGTGATGACGACCGTACACGCCTACACATCCAGTCAATCCATTGTGGACGGCCCCCATAAAAAATGGCGCCGGGGCCGGGCGGGCGCGGTTAATTTCGTGCCCACTTCCACCGGCGCCGCCAAAGCGGCCACAAAGGTGCTTCCCCAATATAAAGACCTGTTTGACGGAGTGGCCATCCGCGGCCCGGTGCCGGTGGGTTCCATTGCCGACCTGGTCTTCGTGCTCGAGCGTGACGTCACCCCTGAGGAAGTCAGCGAAATTTTTAAAAAGGAAGCCGAAAGCAGCCGGTACCGGGGCATACTGGGAGTTGCGGACGCGCCCATTGTTTCAACGGACATCATCAAGGATGACCGGGCATCCATCGTGGATCTGAGCATGACCCAGGTGGTGGGCGGCGATCTTCTCAAAATCATGAGCTGGTATGACAATGAGTGGGGATACAGCGCGCAAATGGTCAGGCAAGCGGTTTATATGGCCAACCGACTTTCCCGGTGACAGACGCGTCATTTTCAAGGGAATATCAACCGGTAGTTTCCCGGCAAAACGGAAACCTAAACGGTAACGAAGCAGCGTCGGGAGGTGGGCGATGTTAGCGGACTCTAAAGAATTGATTGAGGATATGTTGACCCGGGCGGGTATCACGATAAACGGTCCCAATCCTTATGATATCCAGGTAAAAAATGAAAATCTTTATGATCGCGTGGTTCAGGATGGACAGCTTGCCGTGGGAGAGTCCTATATGGACGGCTGGTGGGACTGCGACGCACTGGACCGGTTTTTCGACCGGATTTTCCGCACCGACTTTACGGGAAGCTTCAGAGACTCCGTCAGCGTGGTTCTTCATAATCTACAGGGAAAGCTGTTTAATCTTCAAAACAAGCAACGCGCCTATCAGGTGGGAATCCATCATTATGATGTGGGCAATGAGTTTTATCAGGCCATGCTGGATAAGCGGCTGCTCTATAGCTGCGCCTGTTGGGAAAATGCCGACGATCTCGAGAGCGCCCAGGAAGCAAAACTGGACATCATCTGCCGCAAAATTGATCTGCAGCCCGGGATGACGGTGCTTGATTTAGGCTGCGGCTGGGGTTCGTTTGCAAAATTTGCGGCGGAAAAATACGGCGCGCACGTAACCGGGGTGACGGTGTCGAAAAATCAGGTGGAACTGGGCCGGGATCTGTGCAGGGAACTTCCCGTTGAAATCCGGCTGGAGGATTACCGGGAGGTCTCCGGAAAATTCGACCGGGTGATATCCATCGGTTTTCTGGAGCATGTGGGCCATAAAAATTATCACTGCTACATGAAAAATACATGGGAAAACCTAAAAGACGACGGCATCGCCTTTATTCAGACCATCGGCAGGAACATCAGTGGAAATAACGGTCATCCATGGATTACCAAATATATTTTCCCAAACGGCATGCTGCCTTCCGTTGCCCAGATCGGAAAAGCCATGGAAGGTCTTTTTGTGATGGA
>CAZRES010000112.1:0-10014 GCA_964598885.1 uncultured Desulfobacteraceae bacterium
GGTGGGATCATCCGGTCGGCATGGATGACGCGGCCAGCGCAGCGCCCTGGACGTTGAGCCCCGTCATGCCCCAGGCCGCCATTGGCGACAATGGTGATGCCGTTATTGTCTGGGCGCAAAATGATGCCGCTATGGGGACGGTTTACAAGAGGGAATACCGCACCGGCACCGGGTGGGATACAATTCCCGAGGCCATCAGTCCCTCCGAAATTAATACCGGCATCCCCCAGGCGGCCATGGATAATAACGGTAATGCACTTATTGTCTGGCAGCAATGGGATAGTGTCGCGGCGGTTGACCGGATCTATCTTTATGAATACCGCTCGGGCGGCCCCTGGGCGGGCCCGACGGCCATCAGCCCGGATGTTACCAATGCCGCCGCGCCCCAGTTAGCCATGGATAATAACGGCAATGCCGTCATTGTCTGGCAGCAGTTCGATAATATCGCCGGGGTTGACCGGATATATGCATATGAATATCGATCAGGCGGCCCCTGGGCGGGCCCGACGGCCATCAGTTCGGATGCTACGGATGCTGCAGCGCCCCATGTGGCCATGGATAACAACGGCGATGCCATCATCGTCTGGGAGCAGCTTGAAGGCGGCATCTACGGCATCTACATGTCTGAGTATACCGGCCCTGGCTGGGGCGCACCAGTGCACATCAGTCCGCCCGGCAGCAGCGCAGACTCCCCTCGCGTGGCCATGTCCGATAACGGCGACATCGTGATCGTCTGGCGTCAGGAAAACGATGCCGCCATTTTACAAGTTTTTCTAAGTGAATATCGAGGCGGCTGGACCCATCCGACCGGACTTACCGATCATATCAGCCCGGTCAGCCTGGCCCCCGTCAGTGCCGAAGCCGAAGCGCCACAGGTCGCCATGGACGCCGTTGGCAAGACCATTGTCGTCTGGATCCAGGGGGACGAATGGCGTCAGCGGTTATTTATGAGTGAATATCGCGGCGGCTGGACCCATCCGGCAACATTTGAAAACGATTACATCAGCCTCAAGTATAGTTCGTTAACTTTTAATCGGACGCCCCGCGTGGCCATGGGAGGCGGCAATGCCGTGGTTGTCTGGCATGTCGGGGATGAAGATCTGGGTTCCGCATGGGTTTCCATGATGGAATGCCGGGATGGCTTATGGCGCCATCCCACGGATATCTTCCCCGTCGGCCTTAATCATTATGAGCATAGCGGTCCCACGGCAGCCATGTCCGCCAATGGTGATTCGGTTGTCGCCTGGAGCCTTCATCTTGACCAGGATCCGACCGAGGAGACGGACCTGGTCTGGCGCGTCTACAAAAGCGAATACCGGACCGGGGCCGCACCGGATACGTATCCCCTGACGGTGGATATTTATCCCGCCGGCATGGGAAGCGTCAGCTCGACCCCCTCTGGTATCGATATTTGCCAGGACATCTGTTCCGCCGA
The DNA here is from genome assembly GCA_964598885.1 of uncultured Desulfobacteraceae bacterium. Taxonomy (GTDB): domain Bacteria; phylum Desulfobacterota; class Desulfobacteria; order Desulfobacterales; family Desulfosalsimonadaceae; genus SURF-33. Next base: position 1,436 of record CAZRES010000112.1, read on the forward strand.
ATTTGACGCCGATTCCGACGTGTCGCTGATGGCCGACTGGTCGCTTCTGGACCCTTACGCATTCGCCTACTGGCTCATCGACGGCCAGCCGGATCGGATCACCGACAATCCCCTGACCGTGAACATGAACTCGGCCCATACGGTCACCGCCGTGTTCAGCCCGTTTGCGGCCGGGATCGGAACAAGCGGAGAACCTTTTGAAATTGCAACCCCCGAGCATTTAAACGCTATTCGCGACTATCTTGACGGTCATTTTATTCTCAATGCCGATATCGACCTCAATAGTGAGCCCTGGCAGCCCATCGGGGCATCCGGGGCTCCATTTTCCGGCGGCTTTGATGGAGACTGCAACGTTATCCATAATCTTTTTATTGATTCGGACCAGGATTATATCGGTCTGTTCGGTGTTGTGGATGCCAGCGCTTACGTAAAAAATCTGCTGCTTCTCAATGCCGATGTCACCGGCTGGGATGCCGTAGGTGCGCTGGCGGGTAAAAATGCCGGCGGAACGATTTCAGAATGCGCCGCCACCGGCAAGGTCGCCGGCAACGGCGGCGAAACCGGCGGGGTTGGCAGCCTGCTGGGGTCCAATAGCGGGATGCTGTCCAACAGTTATGCTGCGGGTAGGGTGATCGGAAGTGTTGTGGATGGTGGCTACACGGGCGGCCTGGTAGGCATAAACAACACCGGTTCCATTGTAAATTGCTATTCTACCGGAATAGTGACCGCCGGCACCGGCGCCGGCGGACTGGTGGGAAGTGAATATCCGGGAACGGTGACCGACAGTTACTGGAACACGGAAACCAGCAACCAAGCGACGGATGGAAATGCTTCCAGTGTCGGGTTGACATCAGATCAGATGAGGCAGCAGGGAAGTTTCTCGAGCTGGGTTTTTTCAGAAAATCCCTGGGATATTATCGAAAGTGTTTCTTTCCCCTACCTGTGTTCTGGCGAAGGCATCGACTTTGGCGATGCGCCGCCTCCGTATCCGACCCTGTTTGCCAACGACGGCTCGCGGCATGTCATTGTTCCGGGTTATCATCTGGGCGCCGGAGTGGATCATGATCCCGACGGCCAACCCGATCCGGACGCATTAGGCGATGACAACGATGGCAACGCTGATGAAGATGGCGTGGTGTTTGGTGCGAATCTGGTTCTTTGCGACGATGTCCCGGTCACGATCACGGCTTCGACTTCAGGATATATCGACGCATGGATCGACTTTAACGGTGACGGTGATTGGGATGATGTCGGGGAACAGATTTTTAACACCGAGCCCGTGAACGCCGGGGCCAATGATTTGAGCTTCACAGTTCCCTGCGACGCGGAATCGGGCAACACCTTTGCCCGGTTCCGGTTCAATTCCACAGGCGGGCTGCTTCCGGTCGGCCTTGTCGATGATGGCGAGGTGGAGGATTACGCGGTTTCAATTTTCACACACACGATTTACACGGTGACATTTTTAGCGGAAACCGGTGGCTATATTGACGGCCTGACAACCCAAACCGTCGTGGAAGGCGAGGACTGCACCCAGGTAACGGCAGTGGCTCTTTCGGATTTTTTGTTTACCGGATGGACAGGAGATTATGTCGGTTCCACAAAACCGCTGACCATTACCAACGTGACATCGAACATGACGGTAACGGCTTTGTTTGAGAAAAGGGCTGTTCCGACCTACACGGTGACATTTTCAGCGGGAACCGGTGGTCATATTGACGGCCCGGCAACCCAAACGGTGGCGGAAAGCGGGGACTGTGTCCAGGTAACGGCGGTGGCCCAGGAAGGATATGCCTTCACCGGCTGGACCGGGGACTATGCCGGGAATGAAAATCCTCTGGCCATATCGAATGTGAGAACGGACCTGGCAATCTGGGCGAATTTTCAGGTGATCCAACCACCGGAATATACCATACAGTTTATCTCCGGCACCGGAGGAAGCATCGATGGAGTTTTAACCCAGACCGTTTCCGAAGGAGGCGCTTGCACAAGCGTAAAAGCTGTTGCAAACGAAGGCTATGAATTTACCAATTGGAGTGGAGATTACGGAGGAAATGAAAATCCGTTGATCCTGAGCGGAATTACTTCCGATAAGAATATTCATGCGAATTTCAAGATAAAAACCTATGAGGTATCTGTTGTCCCCAGTGATGGCGGAGGATTAGACGGCACTGCTTATCAAACAATTGTTCATGGCAATGATGCCATGACCTTAACGGCGGTTTCGGAACCTGGCTGTCATTTTGTGGGATGGAGCGGTGATTATACCGGCAGCCATAATCCATTGGTGATTTCCAATGTGACCTGCGATATGACGATCGTTGCCATTTTTGAAATCAATACCTACAAAGTTTCGTTTCATGCCGCTACCGGCGGCCATATCAATGGGGAGACAGAACAGACTGTGGAACATGGCGGAGACACCGCGCCAGTGGCGGCAGTGGCGGATCCCGGTTATGAATTCACGGGCTGGAGCGGTGATTCCACAGAAACTACAAATTCACTGATTTTTACGAATGTGACTAAAGATATGGACGCAACCGCGACTTTCGCCGGTAATAGTCCCCCGAAGAAACCTTTGCCGATTAGTTCCATTGGAAATGTCGTCGTCGCTCCAGGAAGGATAACCTTAGCAGCAGGAAATTATGTTGATCCAGAAAATGATGCTCATATTGAGTCAAAATGGCAGATCTGGCGGCCTGGAGAACCCAACCCCTTTTATTCAGTTTTAACTTCCACGGATTTGACGGCCCATTCACCGGATGCGGTTTTTAATAATGGTGCATTGTATTACTGGCGGGTGGGATTTGTGGATGCAGGCAGCCGCTTGGTTTCTTGGTCAACAATAGAATCTTTTCTCGCGGGAACCGCTGAGATAGATAACAATATTCCCCCGATTCCCCCGGGTTTCACCCTGAAGGACTATCGACTCATATCCTTTATTCAATACCCAAACAGCGATCCTTTTTCGCATCTAAACAATACGATGGCCAGCGCGACCGCGGGTTCAGGTGACTTTAAATTCGGCACCTATGATCCCCTGACTGGCTGCTATGATCAGTATCCGGATATCACCATTGTACCCGGACGGGCCTACTGGATTTTGGCGCGGGAAGGCATGTCCCTTACCACAAACGGTGTTTTTGTGAATGTGGACAAGGATTTCCGAGTAAATCTGGGCTATGATGAGGCCACGGGAGACGGCTGGAATATGGTGGGAGTTCCCAATGCCGCCCATTACCGGTGGTATGATTTGGAGATCGTAGAAACCGATGATCAGGGAAATATTTTATACGGGCCGATGTTGGTTTCCCGTTTGTCCGAGGACAATGAATACATAGACAAACGCGTCTGGCGATGGCAGGCGGGAACATATGATTCTGAATATTCTGAATTTTTCATGCTCGAGCCCTATAAAGGCGCATGGGTCAAGGCCCGAAAGAAAAATATCGTCTTGGTATTTCCGGTGTTGGCCCAATCCGGAGTCTCTACGTTTGCTTCCATCTTTTTAAAAGCAAAGACTTGGGTAACGGTTATGATGAATGTAATAACGCCGGCCTATGCCGGGCATGAGGACGAGGATTCGCCGCCCATGCCCATGGCGGTGGGAAACAGCGACGACGGCTCGGGCGGATGTTTTATTGAGATTGTTACTGACGCTCACAAATAAGGAGCCAATTCCGGTTAAAAATGCTCACAACGTATCGATATAATTTTCCTGACCCAATGCTCACGCCAGGCAGAATAGCTGTTTGCAGATGACGTGCAGTGTCGTGGCTTGGCGCGATGAGGCTTTTCTGACATAAATCGTATTTTCAGGATTCAGATTAAAATACGGATAGTTAATCATTTTATCGGAAAGGAGCATTTTTTATGGAAAGTTTATCAATTGGCCGGGAAGTCGATCCGGTCATCGCCGAAAAAATAGCGGCCAGAACGGTTAGCGCAGAAAAAGCCCTTTCTCATATCCAATCCGGCAACCGAGTGTTTGTAGGCAGCGCGTGTGGGACACCCCACTTGCTCGTGCAGACCCTGGAGCAGCTGGCGAAACCCCTGGATGACGTCAAATTGTTGCACTTTTTAGCCAACGGCGCCATTCCCGTAGTGGAAGGAAAACCCAAAACCCGTTTTCAACATAAAATTTTTTTTGTGGGGAGCGATGACCGGGAAGCAGTGAAACAGGGAAAAGCGCACTATATCCCTGTTTCCGTCGCTCACCTTCCGTCTTTGATGGAACAGGGGAAAATACCCGTTGACGTGGCCCTGATTCAGGTTTCCATGCCGGATGTCCACGGTAACGTCAGTCTGGGAGTCTCCGTGGATGTCACTCTTTCGGCAGCTTTGAATGCCAGGCTGGTTATCGCGGAATTAAATCCAAATATGCCTTTTACACACGGTGCTTCAGCTATCCCGCTGGAAAAAATTGATTTCTTGGTTCCTGTACAGACACCGGTCACGGAATATGTCCATGAACCAGCCGACAGAATTGCTGAACAGATTGCGCGTTATGTGGCAAGAATCATCACTGATGATTCGACATTGCACATCGGATTGGGCAAAATTCCCAATGAAATGCTCAAATACCTTTCCAACCGTAAAAACCTGGGCATTCATTCCGATGTCATCACCGAACCCATAGTGGATCTGATCAGGAAAGGGGTTATTACCGGCGAAAAAAAATCCAACCATCAGGGCCAGGTTGTCACGAGTTTCTGTATGGGGACCCGCCGGCTGTATGATCTTGTAAACAACAATGCTTCCTTTAGTTTTCAACCTATTGATTATATTTGCAGGCCTGATGTTTTGGCGGCCAACCACAAACTGGTCTCCATTACCCAGGCCTTTGCGGTGGATCTTATGGGGCAGGTCTGTGCGGATCAGTTTGGAGGGGAATTTTACAGCGGAGTATCCTCCCAACCAGACTTTTTAAGGGGAGCCGCCAGATCCCCGGGGGGTAAACCCATCATTTGCCTTGCCGCTACAACAGATGATGGAAAAGAATCCCGCATTCGTCCGCTGCTGCGGGAAGGAGAAGGGGTGACCATCGCCCGATCTGATGTCCATTATGTGATCACGGAATATGGCATTGCGTATTTGTTTTGCAAAACCATCCAGGAGCGGGCTCTGTCCTTGATTGAAATCTCACATCCCGACTTCCGGCCTTATCTGCTGGAAGAGGCCATCCGACTAGGCTATCTGCGCAGCACCCAGAGTTTAAAAAGCCGGGTCGCTTATCCGGAGGCTGAAGAAAGGGAAGTTTTATTAAAAAACGGTGAAAAAATTTTGATTCGCCCCTCCCGGGCCAGTGATGTGCAGGGTCTTCAGGATATTTTTTACAATTTGCGGCCGGAAGATGTATATACCCGTTTTTTCACCCATCTCAAGTCCTTTACAGAATCACAAGCACAGCATCTTTGCAACGTGAATTACGAAAATGAAATGGCATTTATCGCGGTAACCGGGGATCGGGAAAATGAAAAAGTTATTGGAAGTTCCTGCTATTTTGTGGATCAGACGGACAATCTTGGGGAAGTGGCATACATGATACGGCCGGAATGGCAGACCCGGGGAGTGGGTTCCGCCCTTCACCAGCGCATGATGGAATATGCCAGGTCAAAGAAGATTCGCGGTTTTAAGGCAGATATTCTATCGACCAATGAAAAGATGCATCGTTTGATTTATCAGAGCGGGAAGCCATCGACCGTTCGCCACGGGGAAAGCAATGAAGTGGTTGTACTTTTTGCTGAATAGATTCTGGAAGATCTTTTATAAATGCAGGAATACGAAAAATGATGCATCGGGAAAAACTTTTGGATATGGGGTGCGAATGGCTGCTCCGCTCCAATTTTTTTGTTTATCTGGACAGGGAAGGGCAGGCTGCTGTTTTGGCGGCCATGGAGATCAAGGATTATGCCGCCAATGAGATCCTGATCAAACAAGGCAGTCCTGCCAAGGGCATAAATATTATTATTTCGGGCCAGGTAGCGGTATCTGTTAATTCCAAGGAAAACAGGTCAACACTCAAAATGGTCCGTCTTGGTCCCGGCCATTTAATCGGTGAACGCTCTGTTCTTCTTGAAAGCGCTACCATCGCGGATGTTAGGGCGCTCAGTCCCGTGCGCACCCTGTATCTGCCGGCCCGAAATCTGAAAAATTTTTTGCAGCAGTTTGAAACTCTTCGATTCTACATTGAAAACTTAATGGCTATCCGGGAGCGGGGCGAGGAACTGGGCGGCATTTTATCCATGCCGATGCTTCTGCGAGACCTTAATCAAAGCGGTATTGATTATCTTCTACAGGCTTCCCGGATTCGCAAAATTCAACGAAATACCAGGATAATCAAAGCCGGAGAGAAGGATCAGGACGTTTATCTAGTGGTCAGCGGCATGGTATCAATTTGTGCCCCTGAAAAAATCGGAAAGGGAAATCCACTTGCCATGGGCGGCAAGGGGTTTCTTTTCGGCGAATGGTCGGTTCTTTACGGACAGCCCCGGTCCGCCGATGTCTTCATGGAGGAGGACGGCGAAATTTTGGTAATTCCCGGTGCAACTTTTGCCGCCTATATGCAGCAGCATCCGCGGATGCGCAGAGCCGTGGACAGTCAGCGCGCACCCCATTTAATTCCCAAAATAATTCATACGCAGGTGATCACATTTGCAGGCACAGCCCCAGGCGAGGTAACCGCGACATTGGCCTATGGAACTGCGGCCGTCCTGAATCGTCAAGATGGTGAAACCGTATTGATCGATTTGGACTGGGATCAAACCGCACTCCGCCTTGGGTTTTCCCTTAAAAGGAAAAATATCGGCGGTCTTTGGATAAAAGAGGCGCAAACGCCCCCGTCCTGGACATTTCGGATACTTATACCCAAAGATATTGGTCAGCTTGAAGTTCTTCTTGACCGGTTACGTGAAAAGGTCCATCAGGTTGTCATCGCACCATCTTCGCAAATGCCTTGCAATGAACAACTCAATGGCGCGGATACAGTAGTGGCGGTTTACGATGATCCTGAAATCGCCCATACCATTGAAAAGCGATGGGGCCAGCTGCATATCAAGGCCTTCCGACTGGGAAACACGGTACCACGGGATGGAACGTTCGGCGTGGTGTCCCACGAAGTCCGCTTTTCCGAGGATCACGACACTGCTGAAAAATTCTGGCGGGATAAAACATGCCATCTTTTGATGAGTACCCACAATCTTCTCGGCGAAACCTGTAGTCGGATTGTTCGGATTATTAAAGGGCGAAGCGTGGGCATTGCTTTTGGCGGTGGCGCAGCTTGGGGTTCCGCTCATGTGGGCCTGATCCGCGCTATGGTCGCCCATGGCATGCCCATTGATTATGTGGCGGGAAGTTCGGCGGGCGCGATGGTTGCCGGTTTTTATGCAGCCGGCGGCATGGCGGCTATTGAAAAAATGCTTCACTGGAAATGGATGATCACGCCTGTGGCCGCTTCCTGTCTTGTCAGTTCTTTTCCCCTGGAGTGGATGACCACACGGATTATTGGGAATCTTTCTGTTCAGGAAACCCGCATTCCTTTTTATCCGATGGTCACTGATATCAACAACGGTAATGAAGTGATCATCACCAAAGGGAGCGTTGCTGAGGCCGTCAGAATGTCATGTGGTCTGCCTGGACTTTTTCCCGCAGTCTGTAAAGGCGAATTTCGTTATATCGATGGCGGGGTTTCCAATAATGTTCCCGCGTCCGTGGTCCGGAAAGCCGGTGCTGATTTCGTGGTGGCGTCCAATGTGATTCCATCGAGTCCGTCCCGAAAAAAAACAATTCGCGATAATTATTTCATCAACTGGTTGACCGGCCAAACAATCGGCCGGGCCAATGATCTGATGCGGTCTTTGTTTCTACTATTCTGGCGTGCAGGCTGCGACCGAAGCCAGCATGCAGATTATCTAATCGATCTGGCGCCTTCAGATTATCATCCAACTGATTTTCATAAATCCGACAAGATAGCTGACCAGGCTTATGAACTGGCTGAATCCCATATGCCGTTTATTTTGGACGCATATAATGCCAAAAAAACTAATGGGAACCCCGAAAAAGAGACAGTATGTTAAAGTTGAATATACCAGAAAAAGTTGGAGAGTCAGTAACTTATTGAACATTTAGCTCTTATGTTCGGTTTACAGAATTCGATAATACTTCCCATGCTGTGACCGCCGGTCTATCTTTTCATATAAATAAATCAAATATTATATCGAGAAACCGTTAAATCCAAATGGGACGTTGCATTTTTTTAAAAGCCGGTTAAATTGATTCAAACAGCTGTATAATAATCCCGTGTTTGAATTTGACGACAAGCCATCACTTACTATCCGGAAAAGTTTATCGGGGATTCATCTGAAACTATGGTACGAAGATCGAAAACAATTGATCGGTTTTTCCTGAATTGCGGGCGCATTGAGTTTTGAAAAGGTGTTTAGCGTGGACCAGGAGGATGACGAAAAAAATTTTCCACATGAGCACTACACATTTCTCATGTGGAAAATTTCGATTCTTTCTAACCTTTCGATATCATTGGTGGTCCCAGCGGGACTCGAACCCGCGTTTCCGGCGTGAGAGGC
>CAZRES010000113.1:0-9911 GCA_964598885.1 uncultured Desulfobacteraceae bacterium
CCATGGTCAACACCACCATCGGATCGATTCTGCTGATCCCGGCCGCCATCCGGCTCACCGGTATTAACCTGGAGGCTCCCGGAGCCGTTCCGGTTGAACAGGATGACGAGTCTTACACCATGCGTTGAACCGGGACGCCGAACTGGAGAGGCAATATGCGGTAAAGAGGCCGGCCGAACAGAAAATCCAGAATGCCGGCAACGCCGGGATGCGCTGAGACGGCCCGTTTCCGGAGATCCGCATCATAATTGATTCTTTCCGTAATATCAGCGGCAGCAGCTAAATCCCCGTTTCTTCGCAAGCTCACAAGACGGGACATAACCGTCATATCGCATTGTGCCTCATGAAGCGCGATGAGTTCAAGCATTGAAGGATTCCCGGAAAGGATTTTACCGCGATCAAGCCGGTCGTAATTATAAATACCCCGGATCGCCTCGGTATTCCAGCACTTCATCTGCCGGCACTCCAGGGGACGATCAGCATAAATCCGGCAGGCGTTCCCGGATTCGTCAAAAAAGAAACAGGTATTTTCTCCGTCCTGACTTTTGATTTTGATAATGTCTGATTCGGCAATTATAATGCTGTCGTTGATATTATCCAGCAACATCTCTCCCGGCCGGAGAGTATAAATAGACGATACAGGAATGGACGCATTCCGGATTAAATCAAGATCACTCCCATGCAGGGCCGGGCCGCCTTTTCGACAGCATGTTCCGCAGCGTTGACATTCGGTTGAATTCATATATGTGAACCATGGATCATCATAGTTGGAATTTAAATCAAAAATGGCCTATTCATGGAACGCGAAAAAGTTAAACGGAAACAGGGGCGGAATTTTATTCGCCCCTGTTTCCGTTGTTGTTTCGAGTAGCTTCGAATCTGGCTATACCGTACTACCGATATTCTTCAATCGATTTTCCTGGCCGGCTATTTATTCGTTTCATCATCGGATGTTGCGCAAGCCAGGGTCGGGTCAGCCATCACTTTCAACGCGGCGTTTCGCCTGTCGACCTGCTCTTCGATAATGGCGCGCAGCCGCTTGGACTCTTCCGGAAACTTCTTTTCCAGGGAAGCATACCTGTTTTCGCCAGCCAGAAATTCCTGGATGCTGCCGTCGGGATCCTTGGACTCCAGAATAAACGGATTCTTTCCTTCTTTTTCCAGCAGCGGATTATAGCGATACAGGGGCCAGTAGCCGCTCTCAACCGCCCGCTTCATCTCTTCCTGGCTCTTGCCCATGCCCGCCTTGAGGCCCTGGTTAATGCAGGGGGCGTAGCAAAGGATCAAAGAGGGACCGGGATAACTGTCGGCTTCCAGGAATGCTTTGACGGCTTGTTGCTTATTGGCTCCCATGGCAATGGAGGCCACATAAATATAACCATACGTCATGGCGATGCGGCCCAGATCTTTTTTGCCCGTCTTCTTCCCGGAAAAGGCGAATTTCGCAACAGCACCCGTGGGAGTCGCCTTTGAGGATTGGCCGCCGGTATTGGAATAGACCTCGGTGTCCATTACCAGGGCATTGATATCCTCACCGGATGCCAGCACGTGATCCAGGCCGCCGAAACCGATGTCATATGCCCATCCGTCACCGCCGAAAGCCCAAATGGATTTTTTGCTCAACAGATCCGTCATACCGCAGATAGCCGCCAGTTCAGGCGTCGGCTGTGCCTCGATAATCAATTCCAGAATTTTCCGGCCAGATACGGCAGATGTTTCAGCGTCGTTCATTCCTTTCAGCCATTCATTCATGGCGGCCTTGAGGTCATCCACGATATCGGTTTCCAATGCCTGCCGCATCAGGTCCGCCAGTCTGGCGCGACGCTGTTTATAAGCCAGCGCGATGCCGTATCCGAATTCAGCGGTATCCTCGAACAATGAATTGCCCCATGCCGGGCCACAGCCTTCGGCATTTGTGCAGTACGGCGTTGAGGGCGCGGAAGCTCCCCAGATGGAACTGCATCCCGTGGCATTGGCAATGATCATCCGCTCGCCCATGAGCTGGGTCAAAACCTTGACGTATGGGGTTTCTCCGCATCCGGCGCAAGCTCCGGAGAACTCCATGAGCGGCTGGTAAAACTGGCTTCCTTTGACCGAGTCCCGCTTCACCAGATTGTCCCGGATGGGAAGGGTTTCGAAGAACTCCTGGTTCGGCACTTCAACAGCGGTCTGGGTGCCGATGGGCCGCATCACCAGGGCCGACTTCTTGGCCGGACAGATGTCGGCGCAGTTGCCGCACCCCTGGCAATCCAGGGTATTGACCTGAATCCGGAATCGATATCCTTTCAGTTCCTTGCCGATTGCCTTAATGGTTCCAAATCCTTCAGGGGCATTTTCCAGTTCTTCCTCGGTCGCCAGCGCCGGCCGGATGGAGGCATGGGGACAGACAAAGGAACACTGGTTGCACTGGATGCAGTTTTCGGAAATCCATTCCGGCACGTGAATGGCCACACCCCGCTTTTCATATTTCGCGGTGCCAACCGGAAAAATGCCGTCGGGCTCGAAAGCGGAAACCGGAAGACTGTCGCCCTTCTGCGCCAGCATGGGGCGCATGACGTTTGTCACGAAATCCGGTTCATCGACCGCCGATGTCGCGGGTTTTCCCTCCACGGCTGTGGCCCACTGGTCCGGATATTTAATCTCATGAAGATTGGCCAGGGTCTGGTCCACGGCCGAAATATTCATGTCCACCACCTTTTCCCCTTTGGAACCGTATGTCTTCTGGATGTCTTTTTTCAGAAAGTCCACCGCTTCCTCAAAGGGAAGGACCCTGGAAAGACTGAAAAAGGCGGTCTGCATGATCATGTTGATACGGCCGCCGAGGCCCACGGCTTCAGCGATTTTAACCGCGTCCACATTGTAAAATTTAAGATTCTTGCCGGCAATAATCCGTTTCACGGAAGCCGGCAGTTCCTCTTCCATCTCTTCCAGGGTCCAGGGGGAGTTCAGCAGAAACGTGCCGCCCGGTTTGATCCCTTCCAGAACATCGTAGAGCTGGACATAATTGGCCTTGTGACAGGCGATGAAATCGGCTGAGTTCACCAGATAAGTGGACTGGATGGGGTTGTCGGAAAACCGCAGATGGGAAACCGTGATGCCGCCGGATTTTTTCGCGTCATAGGCAAAGTACCCCTGAGCGAACTTATCCGTGTGATCGCCGATGATCTTGATGGCGCTTTTATTGGCGCCGACCGTTCCGTCCGAACCCAGCCCCCAGAACTTGCACTGGACCGTGCCCACGGTTGCGGTATCAAATTGTTCCTCCACCGGCAGTGAGCTGTAGGTAACGTCATCCTTGATGCCGACGGTAAAATGTTTCTTGGCTCCCACGGACCGCATGTTGTCGAAAACCGCCTTGGCCATGGCCGGCGTGAATTCCTTTGAACCCAGGCCGTAACGACCGCCGGTGAGTTCGACGTCGTGCCCGTATTCATGGAATGCCGTGCAGACATCCGTAAAAAGCGGATCTCCGATGGCGCCGGTTTCCTTGGTACGGTCCAGCACCGTTATATGCTCCACGGTGGTGGGAATTTCCGCGAGAAAATGCTCAATGGAAAACGGCCGGTAAAGCCGGACCTTGACCAGACCCAGCCGCTCCCCCCTGGCGTTGAGATAATTCACCACCTCCTCGATCGTTTCGGTGGAAGATCCCATGGCCACGACGACCCGTTCGGCATCCGGGTGGCCCGCATAATCAAACAGTTTGTAGCGACGACCCGTCAACTCCCCCACCCTTCCCATGTATTCCTCGACAATGGTCGGAATCTGCATATAAAAAGGATTGGCGGCTTCCCTGCCCTGAAAATAAACGTCCGGGTTCTGAGCCGTGCCGCGGATATGGGGATGCTCCGGATTCATGGCCCGGGAACGAAATTCCGCGATAGCCTCATGGTTTACCAGCCCGGTGATATCTTCGTAGTCGATCATCTCGATTTTTTGAATTTCACTGGATGTCCGAAACCCGTCAAAGAAATGCAAAAACGGCACGCTTCCCTCGATGGAGGAAAGATGCGATACCAGAGCCAGGTCCATGACTTCCTGAACCGATCCGGAAGCGATCATGGCAAATCCGGTCTGCCGGATGCTCATGACGTCGCTGTGATCCCCGAAAATGGAAAGGGCATGGGCGGCAAGGGCCCTGGCCGATACATGAAAAACCCCGGGAAGCAATTCGCCGGAGATCTTATACATATTGGGAATCATCAAGAGCAGTCCCTGGGATGCCGTAAACGTTGTGGTCAACGCACCGGCCGCCAGCGCCCCGTGAACCGCGCCGGCGGCGCCGGCCTCGGATTGCATCTGCCGGACAGTCATTTCCTGTCCGAAAATATTTTTTCTGCCCAGGGCCGCCCATTCATCCACCACTTCACCCATGGATGTCGACGGCGTGATGGGATAAATTGCGGCCACGTCGCTTAATGCATAGGCCACATGAACCGCAGCGGTGTTTCCGTCAATGGTCTGCATTTTTTTTGTCATAGTTATACTCCGTTTCTTCTGTCTTGGTTAAAAGGGTAAAAACCGATCAGTTCGGGGAATTTTTCTTATGGAATGATCCCGCTTGGATGGCGCCGCACGGAAGGTCTTTCTTGCGTGCAACATAAATCTTGCCTGCCTCGTGAGTTGAAACATTCACAGGAGCCCTTCGCAAAGGTCTCTGTTTCCCTTCTTAAATCCGGTCCGGGAAAGTTTCCAAAACGGGCATCGTGGTTTTAAGCGAAAAATTCACCCGAAATTTTTCAGATTTACCTTTTATTGAAAGCTATGTAAAGAAAAAAATAATGTCTGCACCATTCCTATATCGTTAACCGCCGGATTCCAGCGCAAACGCATGATCAAGGGCGACAAATTCCGATACGCTCAGGGTCTCCGCCCGCCGGGCCGGATCAATGCCGGCCTTCGTCAATATCCGCGCCGCCTCTTCGGGACCGATGCCTAACTCACTGTCCGATAACGTATTTTTCAACATTTTTCGTCGTTTTCCGAACGCGGCCTTGACAATGGCGGAAAACCGGTTTTCATCGGCAACGGGATCCTCAATGCGTTCCTTGAATCGGATTTCCACCACCATTGAATCCACCTTGGGCCGGGGGGAAAACAGATGCGCAGCCACGGATGCCAGGGGCCGGATTTCAGCCGCGTATTGCAGCATTACCGACAATCGGCCGTATTCCTTTGTTCCCGGCACGGCGATAAGCCGCTGGGTCACCTCCTTCTGAAACATTAAAATCGCCCTACTGATATGGCGCCGAGCCTCCATCAGATAAAAGAGGATAGGTGACGAAATATTGTAGGGCAGATTGCCCATGACAACCAGTTTCCGGTTTTCAGCCCCGGCAATAGCAGCGATATCCATATCAAAAATATCGCTTTGGATTACCTTGATATTATCAACGCCCTGCTCTTTTATCCAGGAGGTCAGGATTTCATAAAGGACCTTATCCTTTTCCACCGCATAGACCCGTCTGGCAGAACGGCTGGCCGGTATTGTCAGTGCGCCCAGTCCGGCGCCGATCTCCAGCACGATATCATCCGCTGCCAGTCGTGAACGGGCAATAATCATTGCCGCGGTGGACGGATCGGACAAAAAATTCTGGCCGAGGTTTTTTTTGGCTCTCAGGTTTCTGGCGTTGAACTCCACCATGGGTGACGGCATGCGCGAATCCTTCCCTGTCTGAGTGATCTGCTCAATCATTATCATAAAACAATAAGATATCTGAATATTGCATCAAGAATAATTTTGTCATTTTCTTCGCCGAAAATTTCCGATATGGTTGCGCTTCGTTGTTTTTATGCTGTTTTGCATTCAAGATAGCATCATGGCGACAAAAAGAAACCAGCGCGGAGCCAATGGGCCCGGCGATTTCAGCCAAAGCATCAAAAAATCAAATAGTTAAAAACGAATAAAAACAAAAGGGACCCCTGATGATTGAGACCAAAGACGAGTATAATCCCGGACTTTCCCCCGGTGGCCGCATCCGGGGATACACGATTGAAAAAATTATCCCATTACCCGAAATCAAAGCCGTTTTTTATCAGCTTCATCACCAGGCGACCGGCGCCAGGCATATCCACATCAGCGCTCCGGACTCTGAAAACGTGTTTTCCGCGGGGTTTAAAACCGTTCCATGGGATTCCACGGGCGTGGCGCATATCCTGGAGCATACGGTCCTCTGCGGGTCCGCCAAATATCCGGTGCGGGATCCCTTTTTCTCCATGCTCAAGCGCAGTCTCAATACCTTCATGAACGCGCTGACCGCCTCGGACTGGACCATGTATCCATTTGCCACCCAAAACCGCAAAGATTATTACAACCTCATGTCGGTTTATCTGGATTCGGCATTTTTCCCCATACTGGACCGACTCAGCTTTCACCAGGAAGGACACCGGCTGGAGTTTGAACCCGATCCCGCCTCCGGCAAACCTCGGCTTACCTACAAAGGCGTGGTCTATAATGAAATGAAAGGCGCCATGTCGTCGCCGGACCAGATCATGGGGCGCTCCATTCTCAATGCCCTTTACCCGGACACCACCTATGGTTTCAATTCCGGAGGACATCCGGACCAGATCACCAAGCTCACTCATGCAGAACTTGAGGCGTTCCACCGGCGGCATTATCATCCCAGCAACGCCTATTTCTACACCTACGGAAATTTTCCTTTGAAAGCTCACCTGGAGTTTATCGAGGATGCCGTTCTGAACCGCTTTGACCGTATTGATCCCGACACGGACGTGCCGTCCCAGCCCCGATGGGACCACCCCAAAACCGCCACCTATTACTATCCCCTGGACCCGGCCGAAAATTCTTCCAAAAAAGCCCAGTTCTGTCTGGCATGGCTGACCGCCGATATCCGGGACGCCTTTGAGGTCCTGGTGCTCTCGGTCCTGGAACATATTCTTATCGGCAATCCGGGATCACCGCTGCGCAAGGCTCTTCTCGACTCCGGGCTGGGAAGCAACCTCTCAGACGGCACGGGCTATGACGCGGACAACAAGGATACGCTGTTCTCCTGCGGCTTGAAGGACGTAGATCCTGCTGATACGACGCGGATTGAAACCCTGATCACCGATACACTGGCCGGTCTTTCCGAAAAAGGGATCGACCGGGAACTGGTGGACTCGGCCATCCATCAAATTGAATTCCAGCAAAAAGAAATTACCAACACTCCGTATCCATACGGACTGAAGCTGCTGATGCGCTTTTCAGGCGACTGGTTTCACGGGGGCGATCCCCGGCTGGCTCTTCAGTTTGATGAACTTATCGAGCGCCTGTTCGAGGAACTGGAAAAAGGGCCCTTTCTGGAAGATCGTATCCGGCGCCATTTTCTCGACAATCCCCACCAGGTCCGGCTGACGCTGCTTCCGGATCCGGAACTGGCGGAAAAAGAACGCCGGCGGGAAGAAAAAGAACTTGATGCCTTAGCCCGCCGTCTGTCTCCTGAAGATATCGACCGCATCAATAAAGACGCCAGGGCTCTGCGGGAAAGCCAGGAAGCCGAGGAGGATCTGTCCTGTCTTCCCACTCTGACCATCGAGGATATTTCCCCGGATATTCTTGTTGTCCCGGAATCCGGCCAAAGCGATCAGATGCCCGTTTTGTTCTACGAACAGCCGACATCCGGTATTTTTTACCTCTCCTGCGCCATGGACCTTTCCGTTCTGCCCGAAAACCTGCTGCCCCTGATGCCTTTTTATGCCAACAGCCTTCTCAGAACCGGCACCACCCGCCATTCCTACGGAGAAATCGGCCAGCTCATCGATCTCTATACCGGCGGCATCGGTGTTTCGGTTAACGCGGGAGCCGGATTCATCGATCCCTCCCCGGCAAGCTGCTTTCCGTTTCTGTGGTTTAACGCCAAGTGCCTTTCCCGCAACATCGACAACATGTTCGACCTGGGAACCGAACTGCTCTGCTGTAATGATTTTTCGGATACCAGCCTGCTCAAGCGCCTGATTCTCGAATATCGGTCCATTTTGGAATCCGCCGTGGTTTCCAGCGGTCATATGCTTGCCATATCCCTGGCATCCCGTAATTTCTCGGCTGCGGGACAGTTGAATGAAACCTGGCACGGCATCCATCAGCTCAAGATGATCAAACAATTAACCGAGGATTCAAGCGATAGGAATCTGACGGAACTATCCAGAAATCTCCATGAAATCAATCGGATACTTCTAGCGCCGGCCAACATGAAAATCGCGCTGATCGGCGAACAACGCGATCTGCCCCGGGCCAGGGAACTCACCCACGCCATGCTGTCTGAGATGAATGGCGCCGGTAATGGTCAGCATGCCTCAGAAATTCCTTTCCCGGGTCATCCGGTGCGCGAAGGATGGTACACATCCACCGCCGTGTCCTTTGTGGCCAGTGTATTTGAAACGGAAAAGTTTCACCATGAGGACGCACCGGCTTTGGCCGTGATCAGCAAGCTGCTCCGGTCAACGTTCCTGCACCGGGAAATTCGGGAAAAAGGCGGAGCCTACGGCGGATTTGCCGGCTATCAGATGGAAAGCGGCCTGTTTTTTTTCGGTTCCTACCGGGACCCTCACATTGCCAAGACCCTTTCGGTTTACGACGCCGCCGCGGAGTTCATCACATCCGGTCATTACAATGACGACAACATCACCGAGTCGATTCTCCAGGTTTGCGCGGATATCGACAAACCCTACACTCCGGCTTCCGGCGCCAGGAAGGCTTTTTACCGAAAACTCATCGGGCTTACCGATGAGTTGCGCAAAACCTTCAAGCAGCGGCTTCTGGCACTTGACAAACAACAGATCCTGACGGTGGCACAGAAATATTTCGGTCCCGACAGACCAAAATCCTCGGTGGCGGTGATCTCCAGCGAAACATCCCTCAAAAGCGCCAATGACCGGCTCAAGGAGCAGCCGCTGGAGTTACGCCGGATCTGAAACCCCTTCAGGCAAGCATCTCCTGAAGCCGACGGGCCGCTGTTTCCGAAAGGGTTCCCTTTGCCCGGGCAACCGGAACGGTCGCCTGTCCGAACTGTTTATAGAGTTTGAGCATATCGGCCGACAGGTTTTCGATGGCCTCGATATGGGCCGCCACCGTGTCCAGATCCCCCCGGGCGATAGGTCCCGTGAGCGCATCGATAGATCCGAGAGTTTCAACATTGCCAAGGGTTCCCGTTACCAGCGGCTTTAAGATCCGAAAGGCCTCTTCTCTGGGAGCGCCGGAAGCCGCCATCAGGTCAACGGCCAATCCCATCAGAGTCACCAGGTAATTGGAAGCCGCCACTGCTGAGGCGTGGTAGAGGGTCTTTTTATCCGTCTGAATCGTAAAAGGAGTCGCGCCCAGGTCCGATGCCACGGCAATGGCCGTATCAACCGCAACCGCATCTCCCTCCACGGCCATCATGATGTCGGCGAAAGGATTGCCCGGTCGGTCCGCCGCAAAACTCTGAAGCGGGTGCATGGAGCCGATAAACGCCCCGCTTTTCGCGGCCGGCGATAAAATGGTGGAAGCAAGCGCGCCACTGCAATGAAGAACCACGGCGTGTTTTTGTATCCCGCCCTTTTCGGCGATTTCCCGACAGACGTCGGCAATAACCCCGTCCGGAGTGGTAATCAGAAGAATCTGTGCCTGCCTTGCCGCTTCCCGGGGATCGGCAACCCACTTGTCCGGCGCGTCGGCCAGCTCTGCAGCGGCTTTGGCGGATTCATCCCGCCGGCTGGCAAAACCAGCAGGCCGGTAGCCGGCCCCGGCCAGGTGCCGGGCAAGAGCCGTTCCCACACGGCCGCAGCCTATAATCGCAAAAGAGGGTTTCACAGGACCTCCAATCAACTTTAAATGCTATTCACGCCGTAACCTACATCGGATGCCAAAAAACCGTCAATAATTAAAAAACCGAACGATCGTTCTTTTTTCATTATTGACGTTCCAGCCAAAATAT
>CAZRES010000114.1:0-9851 GCA_964598885.1 uncultured Desulfobacteraceae bacterium
ATGATTTCTGCTTCGCGCATTCGCTTCCCTATGACTCGATCCGTTCGTTTTATGAGCCTATTGACACGGGATCAACAGATCAGGCGGCTCATATTTTTCGCCACACCAGATACCACGTGCTGTTCAGCGGGCATTCCCATACGCCTGTGCTTTTCCGGTGGCGATCCGGGACCGTAACCCGAGAGCCGTTGCCAGCGGGTGTTCCTCTTTTTTTCAAGCCGGACGAAAAGTATATCGTTATTGTCGGCGCCGCGGATCGCGGAGAATGCGGTTTTATTGATCGGAGAAAAATGATATATGAAAGGATACAATGGTAAGCTCTCTTCAACACAACAGAATGAAAGCCGCATGATGGGAACTGATGAATCGAAACCGGTGATTACATCGTTGGGCATATGCCTGGGCGCGTCCACCATCTCCGCCGTTCATGTTCAAAGGAAACAAACCGGAGATTCTGCCGGTGGATCCAATGAGGTCCGGTCCGTTGAGATCGTGGATTCGTTTACCCTTCCTCATGGCGGAAATCCCAAAAAGGCCCTGGCATCGTTTTTTCAAAAAATCGATCCGGTCGGTTTTGACCGGGTGGCGGCCACCGGCAGACGGTTCCGGCATTTTGTCAACCTGATCTCCATTCCGGAGCCCGAAGCCGTGGAATGGGCTTATGAATTTGTAAAGCCTGACGGCGTGGACTGTCCTGCCATTGTCTCGGCCGGGGGAGAAACCTTCATGGTTTATGCCCTCAATGGTCAGGGTCAGATTTCAAATGTGCTTACGGGCAATAAATGCGCTTCGGGCACGGGGGAATTTTTTCTCCAGCAACTGCGGCGAATGGATGTGTCTCTTGAAGAAGCGGCCCGTTGGACGGAAACCGAAAAACCCCATCCGGTTTCCGGGCGCTGTTCCGTGTTCTGCAAATCGGATTGCACCCATGCCATCAACAAGGGAATTCCCAAATCCCGTGTGACCGCCGGCCTGTGCCGCATGATGGCCAATAAGATCTTGGAGCTGCTTAAAACCATCGAAAAACAAAATATCATGATTGTCGGCGGTTCCAGCCGCAATCAGATGATGATTAAGTTTCTGGAGCAGGAAATTGCCGATCTGCGGGTGCCGCCGGAAGCGCCGTATTTCGAGGCCCTGGGTACGGCCTTGTGGGCCCTGGATCACCCGGAAGCCGCATTATGGCAAGCAGACAATCTGTTTAATTCCAAAGCAGCCTCATTTGATCTTCTCCCGCGGCTGATTGATTTTGAGCACCAGGTCGAATTCAAGACCATCCGCAAACAAACGCCTGTGCCGAAAGATGTCTGTATACTCGGATTGGATGTGGGATCCACCACCACAAAAGCCGTGTTGATCAGGGACACGGATCAGAGCATTCTGGCATCGGTTTACCTCCAGACCGACGGGGATCCGGTGGGGGCGTCCCGGAAATGTTATCATCGTCTTTTTGAACAGGTGGAGCAGGTCATGGATCCGGCCGATCTTTCGATCATCGGTCTGGGCGTCTGCGGGTCCGGCCGTCAGATCGCCGGACTTCATGCGCTCACCGAGGGGATCATCAACGAAATCATTGCCCATGCCGCCGCCGCTGTTTATTTTGATCCAGAGGTGGATACGATTTTTGAAATCGGCGGTCAGGATGCCAAATATACCTATATCACGGCGGGGGTGCCTTCGGATTACGCCATGAACGAGGCCTGCTCGGCGGGCACCGGCTCGTTTCTCGCGGAATCGGCCCATGAAACTTTAGGGATCCGCGTGACCGATATCGCCGAAGTGGCCTTGAGGGGCACGCATCCCCCCAATTTCAATGACCAGTGCGCGGCATTTATTTCATCGGATATCAAAACCGCGGTTCATGAAGGGATCGAACATGACGACGTGGTGGCCGGGCTGGTGTATTCCATCTGCATGAATTATGTCAACCGGGTCAAGGGAAATCGTCCCGTGGGTCGAAAAGTGTTCATGCAGGGCGGGGTCTGCTACAATCGCGCCGTGCCCCTGGCCATGGCGTCGATTTCGGGAAAACCCATCATCGTGCCGCCTGAACCGGGGCTTATGGGGGCGTTTGGCGCGGTGCTTGAAATTAAAAAGCGAATCGATATGGGCCTGATATCCCCGGGGCGCTATGATCTGGCAACCCTTGCCCGGCGTGAGGTCAAATACGGTAAGTCCTTTATCTGCAAAGGCGGAAAGGAAAAATGCGACCGCCGATGCGAAATCAACGTTATTTTGATGGATGGTAAAAAATACCCTTTTGGCGGCGCCTGCAACCGCTACTATAATCTTCGCTTCAACTTGAAATACCGGATTGAAAATCTTGATAGCGTGCGCGCTCGGACGGAATTGATATTTCAAAAATCTTCGGAACCCGGCAATCCCGGTTTGCATAACGGTTATCAGGGAACCGTGGCGTTCAACCGGAGTTTTCTGATCAACGCCTATTATCCGTTTTACGCGGCATTTTTCCGACGCATCGGGTTTTCGCCGGTAATGCCGGCCACGTTTTCTCAAGAAGGGATTGACCGCATCAGTGCGCCGTTTTGTTACCCGGCTGAACTGGCCCACGGTTTTTTTCACACCCTGCTGGACGCGCCCTCCCGGCCGGATTTTATTTTTCTTCCCCACGTGCGCTCCATCCCCGCCGGCAACCAGAAGCCCGTTCCCCAGGCCTGCCCGTTTGTCCAGGGAGAACCGTTTTATCTAAAAACCACGTTTAAAAAAGAACTGGATTCTCTGACGAAAAAGGGGACCCGCGTATTGACGCCGCTGATTGATATGACCCGGGATTTTTCCGATGCCAGGCTGTCCATGATTCATATGGCCCTTGGCATGGGCGTAAGCCGGCATGCGGCCGAAGCGGCGTTTGCGGATGCTGTGGCCGTCTGGCATCAAACCGTGCGGGAAATGAAAGCCATGGGTCGTGGTGCGCTAAATGAGCTGTCTCATGATCCGGAAAAAATCGCCGTGGTGCTATTTGGCCGTCCGTATAACAGCATGGTGGAAGAGGCTCACATGGGAATCCCCCATAAAATCGCCAGCCGCGGCATACCGGTCATCCCTTTTGATTTCCTTCCCATCGAAAATGAACAATCAAGAAAACATATGTATTGGGGGATGGGCCGGATGATCATACAAGGAGCGCGCTTCACGGCCCGGCATCCCCAGTTGTTCGGCACGTATATCACCAACTTTTCCTGCGGTCCGGATTCCTTTCTGCTCGGATATTTCCGCGACATCATGGGGCGGAAACCGTCTTTGACCCTTGAACTGGACAGCCATACCGCGGATGCGGGCATTGAAACCCGGATCGAGGCGTTTCTTGATATTGTCGGACAATATCGCAAATTGATGGCCAATCAAAAAATCATTCGGCGCTCATCCAGTTTTATCCCGGCGCGCACCTTCATGAATAACGGTATTCCACAGGTGAAAACATCGGATGGCCGGACGCTTTCCGTAAAAGATCCGCGGGTGACCTTTTTAATCCCCTCCATGGGGCGTTTGTCTACGGAAGCCATGGCCGCTGTTTTCCGTCATGCGGGATATCATGTGGCACCGCATCCACCGGCGGACGAGGCGGTCCTTAAGCTTGGCCGCGCCCATTCTTCGTGCAAGGAATGTCTTCCCCTGATTCTGACCACCGGTACCCTGCTCAACTATGTGCGGACGAAAAAACAACCGGATGAAACCGTCGTCTACCTGATGCCTACCGCACCGGGGCCCTGCCGGTTTGGCCAGTACGCCGTGTTTTTAAACGATCTGATCCGGAATTATGAAATTCCGGACGTGGCTGTTTTTTCGCTGACATCGGACAATTCCTATTTCGGCATGGGCAAGGGATTCGATTATGACAGGGCCTGGTGGTCCATCGTCTTATCGGATATCATGGAAGATATTCGCGCCATGCTGCTCACCAATGCCGCAGATGCCGGTCATGCCGTGCAGGTATTTGAAGACGCGTGGAACATCATTGTTGATGCCGTTGAAACCAAATCATTTTCCGGTCTGATCGCAGTTCTTGACGAGCAGATGGCCCGGCTTTCCGCCGTCCCGACTCTGAAACCCTTCCATGATGTGCCCAAAATCCTTTTGACCGGCGAAATCTTTGTCCGAAAAGACTCCTTTTCCCGACGATTTCTTACGGAATGGCTGGCTGAAAACGGTTTTGCCGCGATGTGTTCGCCCGTGGCCGAGTGGATTCATTATGTGGATTACATGGTTGATGTCGACGGCCACTGGAAGCGCATGACATTTTTGGAAAAGCTTAGGTTTTATTTACGCCGGTGGATGATGGGACGATATGAAAACCGGCTTTTAAATGCATTGTCGCGCTCCGGTCTCGTCGAAGCCGGGCCTGTGGATATCAAACGGATCATCAAGACCGCCTCACCCTATCTGTCCGTCAATCTGGGGGGCGAAGCTGTGCTGACCATCGGCAGCTCTCTGGCCGAAGTCGCCACCGAGGTGTGCGGCGTTATCGCCATCGGTCCTTTCGGCTGCATGCCCAACCGGCTTTCCGAGTCCATACTGACCCAGATCATGACCCGTCGGGATAAGCTGACGGCGTGCGGAGCAAACCAGCGCCTGTCCGATGTCCTTGCCTCCACTGAGGATTTGCCGTTTATGGCCATTGAAACCGACGGGTCTCCGTTTCCGCAGATCATCCACGCCCAGTTAGAGGCTTTCTGTCAGCGGGCTCAGCGACTCCATCAGCGGATGAACGGGGGATAGAATGCATACGATCCGTATAAAAAAAAGCATCCGCTTTCATCTGGCCGGCCGGCCCTCGGATCGGATGGAAACAAAATTACCTGTTGACAGGGTGGCTCTGGTTCCCGACCACCTTCCTTTTATCCGACCGCGGTTACTGGTGAAAACAGGCGACCAGGTCCGGATCGGAACCCCGCTCTTCGAGGATAAAAACCGACCTTCTCTACGATTTGTGTCTCCCGGCGGCGGAGCCGTTACCGCCATCAATTATGGACCGAGACGCGTTTTGAAATCCATTGTCGTTACCCTTGATCATAAGGAGTCTCATGAGGATTTCGGCGGGTTCAATCGGGCAGAGATTGCATCCATATCCCGGGAGGATCTTATTGAGCAGCTTCAGTCCGGGGGAATGTGGCCGTTGATCCGTGAGCTTCCCTTTCGGAATATCGCCGACCCCACGCAGACGCCGACGGCGGTCTGGGTGAGCCTGGACGGTGATGATCCGTTTCAGGCTCGATCCGATATTTATCTCAAGGGAGCGTTGCCGCTTTTTGAAACGGGCCTTTCCGTGCTTCGAAAACTTGCCGGAGCGGTTCATGTCTGCGCGACCATGGACGCGCCCGCGGAATCCAACGGGCGGGGGCGGTTTGTCACCCACTGGATTTCCGGAGGGTATCCGGCAAATGATCCGGGTGTGGCCGTGTATTACACCCGAAAATCCCAAGATGATAACCGGGCCTGGTATATCAGCGGCCAGGACGTTGTCCGGATGGCCGATTTTTTAATCACCGGGAAATATCCCGTCCAGCACGTCATCGCCGTTTCCGCGCCGGAGGAAAAAGACTGCCGGCATGTCTTCACCCGCATCGGCGCGCCGCTTGCAGCTCTGACGGCCCAAAATTATGACGCCACCTCCTATCAATGGATCACCGGCGGAATTTTTACCGGCACAGCGCGTTCCCGTGATGAATTTTTAGGAATAAACGAGGCGTCGTTGATGATTGCTCCGGCCTTGCGGGACCGGGAGTTGTTTTCGTTTTTGCGGCCGGGTTTTGACCGGCCGAGCTATTCCAGGGCGTTTTTATCGGTGTTTAAACGCTCGTCGTTTCCCGTGGATACCGACATGCACGGCGAGGAGCGGGCCTGCGTCAACTGCGGCTTATGCGCCGGGGTATGCCCGGTGGATATCCTGCCCCAGTTCACGTATAAAGCCATTGTTGCAGATGAAATGGAAGAAGCATTGAAACATGGCATGCTCGACTGTGTGGAATGCGGGCTTTGTTCCTATGTTTGTCCCTCAAAAATCGAATTAACCCGATCGTTAATCGACGCCAAACATCAATATTTCAAGGAACAGGATTAATTTTGCTGAAACGCATCGAGTCATTTCTGCTATCCATGATGGACCGGAACAGGGACCGGTTTTCCGGAAAGGGAAAATGGGGCCGGTTTCAACCGCTTTACGAAGCCATGGAATCCTTTTTCTTCATTCCGGCAATCCGGGCCCGCACCCGGCCGTTTGTCCGGGACAGTCTCGACCTGAAGCGGTTTATGAGCATTGTGATCCTGTCGCTTGTACCGCCGTTGCTTTTCGGTATTTACAATGTGGGCCTTCAGTCCCTTGCCGCGTCCGGGCAGCCGGCCGGTTTGGTTCCCGCCATGATCATCGGCCTCCGCATTGTTTTACCCATTGTGGCGGTATCCTATGCCGCCGGGTTTTTCTGGGAAATCCTGTTTGCCGCCATCCGTCGCCATCCCATCAGCGAAGGATTTTTGGTGACCGGCCTGCTGTTTCCCCTGACGCTTCCGCCGACTATTCCGTTATGGCAGGTGGCGGTGGGCATCTCCTTTGGCGTGGTGATCGGCAAGGAGATCTTCGGGGGAACGGGCCGCAATATTTTCAATCCAGCCCTGACCGCCCGGGCCTTTATCTTTTTCGCCTATCCGGCCCAGATGTCCGGCGACGCCGTCTGGGTCGCGGTCCGGGATTCCGCCGGTACGGCCGTTGATGCGGTCACCGGCCCCACGCCCCTGGCCATTACGGCGCTGGCCCCGACCTTTGATGCCATCGAATCCATGCTCCATGCCTCGGGGTACAGCCTTTCCGTCATGTTTACCGGTTTTTATCCCGGCAGTATCGGCGCTACATCCACCCTCTGCTGTTTGATCGGCGCCATTGTGCTGGTGGCAACGGGCGTGGGCAGTTACCGCATTATGCTCGGCGGTCTTGCCGGTGTCCTGGCTTCCGGCCTGTTGATGAATGTGCTGGCCGGTCCCAATTCCATGCCCTGGATGGCGATCAATCCAATTTATCATCTGGCGGCCGGGGGTTTTGCTTTCGGCATCATCTATATGGCTACTGATCCGGTCACCGCGCCGGGCCTTGACGGATCCCGCTGGATTTACGGATTTTTCATCGGCGTGCTTACCGTACTGATCCGGGTGTTGAATCCGGCGTTTCCCGAAGGAGTGATGCTGGCGATTCTGTTTATGAATACGTTTGCGTCGCTGCTCGATTATATCGGCATAAAACTCCATTTTGCAAAGCGGGTGCCCAATGTCTGACGCCCTTAAATCCCTTGGTTTCGCTCTGGTCCTCTGCCTGATCTGCGGCGCGTTGCTGACCGCGGCCGCCACCCGTCTGCAGCCGGTTCAGCAGGAAAACATGCGCATCGACCGTTATGAAAACATCCTTACCTCCGCCGGGATCATCGATGAGAATACAGCCTACAGCGCGGCGCGCATTGACCAAATGTTCACCGATCATATCGTTCGCCTTGCGGTGGATGAGGCCGGCCGGATCATTGATCCGGCGGTTTCCGCAGACGATGACGACAAACGGGATCTCCTTGCCGTGTATCTGGTTGTGGGGGACGATCAGGATATCATGGCCTATATCATTCCCATCAACACCCCGGGGGTCTGGGGACGCATCCAAGGCTATCTGGCCGTTGACGACGACGGTGCAACCATCAAAGGATTCACTGTTTACCAGCATTCCGAAACTCCGGGACTGGGCGGTGAAATCGAAAAACAATGGTTTCAGGATAATTTTGTCGGGAAAAAACTTGTGGATCAACACGGCAATTTTGTATCCGTGGGGGTGGCAAAGGGCAAAGTAGAGGAGCATATTCCCGAGGACCAGCGGCCCCATTATGTGGACGGCATCAGCGGGGCGACCACCACCGGCCGGTACCTGGAGTCCGGCCTGGAAACCATTCTTTCCGCGTATGAGCCTTTGTCTGTAAATTTCCGGCAGAACAATATCCGCTGCCGGATGGAAACCATTCCTTCCTGGTGCGATCATGAAGCTTCGACGAACTAAGGCGTTTCAGACATTCATTCAGCCCATATGGGGCGATAATCCCATTAATATCCAGATGCTGGGGATCTGCTCCGCCCTGGCCGTGACCGTCCAGCTCAATACGGCTCTGGTCATGGCCCTGTCCATGACATTTGTTATTTCCTGTTCAAACCTGACGGTGTCGCTGCTGAGAAAAATCATTCCGAAAAACATCCGAATCATTGTGGAGCTTTCCATTATCTCCAGCCTGGTAATTTTAACGGATGAATTTTTAAAAGCTTATTATTATGATATCAGCAAACAGCTTTCCGTATTTGTGGGTCTGATTATCACCAACTGTATTGTGCTCGGAAGGGCCGAGTCCTTTGCGCTTTCCAATCCGCCTCATCTTTCCCTGATCGACGGGATCGGCAACGGCCTGGGTTACGGCGGCGTACTGGTGGCGGTGGCGTTTTTCCGGGAACTGCTGGGATTGGGAACCTTTTTCGGTTATCAGGTTGTACCGGAGGAGGCATATGCCGCCGGTTATGTGGATGCCGGATTCATGCTGCTGGCGCCGGCTGCGTTTATTCTCATCGGCCTGTTTGTATGGCTGCAGAAATATTTATCCGGTAAATCATAGGATCGGACCTGATGGAGAACCTGGTCGGAATATTCGTCAACTCGGTTTTTGTCGGAAACATCCTGCTGGCTTACTTTCTGGGGATGTGCTCTTTTGTCGCCATATCCAAAAACATTGAGACCGCTGTGGGGCTTGGGTTTGCCGTTGTATTCGTCCTGACGGTCACGGCCCCGGTGAACTGGCTGATTTTCCAATTTCTGCTGGCCCCCGGCGCCCTGGCCTGGGCGGGGTTTCCGGATATGGATCTTAGTTTTTTGAAACTTATTACCTTTATTGCCGTGATCGCGGCCATGGTCCAGGCCATTGAAATGATCATCGATCGTTTTTCCGCATCGCTGTATGCGGGACTCGGCGTGTTTCTTCCCTTGATTGCCGTGAACTGCGCCATTCTCGGGGTATCGTTGTTTATGGTGGAGCGCGATTATACTTTCTGGGAAACGGTTGTTTTCGGCTTCGGCGCGGGCGTGGGCTGGCTCATGGCCATTGCGGCCATGGCGGCCATCCGCATCAAACTCCGGTATGCGGATTCCCCGCCGGGTTTGGAAGGATACGGCCTGACCATGATCGTTACCGGTCTGATGGCCATGGCATTCATGATGTTTTCCGGCATGGCGGGGTAGGCTGAATTGATCTATCTTGTCAGCATAACCGTCTTTACATCCATTATTTTACTGCTGGTCTCGCTGCTGCTGCTGGTCGAGTCTCAGGTAGTCATAAAAGGGCTCTGCCGTATTGTTATCAATGACGATGCGGAAAAAAGCATCAACGCCTCCGCCGGCACCACATTGCTTTCCGCCCTGGTCAACCATGATATATTTCTTCCCTCGGCCTGCGGCGGAAGCGGATCCTGCGGTCAGTGCAAATGCCGGGTACTGGAAGGCGGGGGCGATATTCTGCCCACTGAACTTCCCCATCTCTCCCGCAAAGAGAAAAAGGAGCATGTGCGCCTGTCCTGCCAGCTTAAAATCCGCCAAGACCTTCGCATTGAAATTCCGCCGGAGATTTTTTCCATCCGCCAGTATCATGCCGCCGTTGTTTCCAACCAAAATGTGGCCACCTTTATAAAAGAGCTGGTGCTTCGTCTTGACGATGGCGAGGAGCTTGATTTTGAGGCCGGCGCCTACGTGCAGATCGATATTCCCGAATACCGGGATCTTTCCTATGCGGAGTTTGACATATCCGAACGATTCGCATCCGCCTGGGAACGGT
>CAZRES010000115.1:0-9733 GCA_964598885.1 uncultured Desulfobacteraceae bacterium
ACCGAAGGAGTGGTGTTCATCAGCGTGCGGGATGAAGACAAGTCCGCGGTGCTGAGCGCGGCAGAAGCATTCTGGCGTCTGGGGTTTTCCATTATGGCCACCCGGGGAACCGCTGCGTTTCTCAGGGAGCATGGAATTTCAAACACGGTGATCAACAAAGTGTCGGCCGGACGACCCCATGTGGTGGACGCCATCACCAACCGGCAGATCCAGATCGTCATCAACACCGGTACCGGCGATGAGCCTCGCAAAGACGGTTACCTGATCCGGCGGGCCGCCATCAAGTTCGGAGTTCCCTATGCCACCACCAGCGCCGGCGCCAACGCCATGTGCCGGGGGATCGCGGCCATCCGGGAAAAAGCCCTGTCCGTGACGCCGATCCAGGCCTATTATGGAAAGGAAGCATAACCATGGCGTGTATCAATGAATCCGATCCAAGGCCGAAGGAGGCCTGCGGCGTCTTCGGCATCTTTCAGCATCCCGAAGCGGCCCGGCTGACCTATTTCGGGCTTTATGCCCTCCAGCACCGGGGCCAGGAAAGCGCGGGCATCGCCATTGTGCGGGATCGGAAAATTCATTTTTACAAAGGCATGGGGCTGGTGCACGAGGTATTCGACGACACCCACATGGAAGCTCTTTCCGGCACCTGCAGCGCCATCGGCCATGTGCGGTATTCCACTACCGGAGATTCGGTCCTGCTGAACGCCCAACCCTTTGTGATCCATCATGGCGGCAAATCCTACGGCGTGGCCCATAACGGCAACCTGGTCAACGCCCATATCCTCAAAAAAGAGCTGGAAGAAGAAGGCGCCATCTTCCAGTGCACCATGGACTCCGAAGTCTTCCTCCATCTGTTTGTCCGGAACCTGAAACACGGGTTTGAACAGGGCCTGGTCAACGCGGTAAAAATGCTCAAAGGCGCCTATTCATTTGTCATACTCACCAGCCGCGGGGAAATCGTCGGGATCCGGGATCCTCACGGCTTCCGGCCGCTGTGCCTGGGGAAACTGCACAACGGCAATTATGTCCTGGCGTCGGAAACCTGCGCCCTGGACCTGGTCCAGGCGGAATTTGTCCGGGAGGTGGCCCCCGGGGAAATCCTGATCATCGGTGAGGATGGTTTGAAAAGCATCCACCCGCATCCGAAGGTCCGGCCGGCCTGCTGTATTTTTGAACTCATCTATTTTGCCCGGCCTGACAGCTCGATTTTCGGTAAAAACGTCTACCTCACCCGAAAGGACCACGGCCGGCGCCTGGCGGCCGAAGCACCGGCTGACGCCGACCTGGTGATGCCCTTTCCCGATTCCGGCAATTACGCGGCTCTGGGATACGCCGAGGCATCGAAAATCCCGTATGACCTGGCCATGATCCGCAACCATTACGTGGGCCGGACATTCATCCAGCCCACCCAGAGCATGCGGGATTTTGGAGTACGGATGAAGCTCAACCCCGTCAAAGAACTGCTGGCGGGAAAAGACATCATCATTATCGAAGATTCCATCATCCGGGGAACCACGGCCAAAACCCGGATCAAAGCCCTCCGGGAGCTTGGGGTCAAGAGGATCCACATGCGGATCAGTTGTCCGCCCCACCGGTTCCCCTGCCACTACGGCATTGATTTCGCCACCCGGGGGGAACTGATCGCCGCATCAAAAACCGTTGAAGAACTAAAGGATTATCTTAATCTCGACTCCCTCCACTATCTCAGTCTGGAAGGACTTCTGGCATCCACCGGCGTGGACACGGCCGATAATTACTTCTGCAAAGCCTGCTTTGACGGGGTGTACCCGGAGGCATTCGACGATCACGTCTCAAAAACCTGCCTGGAGGATGCGGAGTCGGCATCCGATTAACCATCCACTCCTTTTCCGCCGTGAGTGTTTTTTTCTTGGCAAATACCTGAACCATGATGTATGAATGAAACGTTTTACGATTTTATCCTTAAATATGGGGGCTCCATGATCGAATCAAAGTATTTAAAGGATAACGTTCAAAATATTCAACGTCTGCTGGCTATTCCGGGATTAAAGGATTTTGAAACCCGTAACCTGGCCAAACTGCTCCGGCTCAGCAAAATCCGGGAATATGAAGACGGCGAGCGGATCATCAAGGAAGGGGATGAGGATCCGTGGCTCTATTTTCTGCTGGCCGGCCGCCTTCGGATCTCCAAAAACAATATTACGATCTCGGAAATCAGCCAGGTGGGTGAAATTTTTGGTGAAATGCGCATCATTGACGCCCAGATCCGCTCGGCCTCCGTTTACGCGATAGGAAAAACCGTGGTGCTGGGCGTCGATACATCCGCCAAGGGGCGGCTGGAGACCGCCACCACCGAAGAACGCGACGAACGGCTCGATTTTCTTTTGCTGCTGTACCGGATATTTGCCGAATATATGTCCATCCGCCTGCGCGCCACCAACGAGGAGCTGATCAAAGCCAAACAGGAGGCCGAAGCAGTCAAACAATTAATTGCATAGATGCCATTGCGGCACGGTTCCTCATTCCGGCCGCCCATCCGCTCTTTTTATCTTCCAATGCCAAAAACCGTTTCCTTTTCCAAAAACGCCGTCAATGTTTTTTTTCACATTCTTACCCGCTGCAACCTGAGCTGCCGTCACTGCTATATCAATCCTTCCCAGCACGGGGACCGCATGCTTCCTTTTGAAACCATTGCCAACTGGCTGGCGGCATTTGTGGTTCCGGAAAGACCCGCCAACCTGATCCTGCTGGGAGGCGAGCCGACCCTGCACCCGGATCTGGCCGCCATCGTGGCCGAAGCCCGGCGGATCGGATATGCCTCGGTCACCATCGACACCAACGGGTATCTGTTTCATGATATCCTCCACAAGGTATCGCCCGGGGAAGTCGATTTTTTCAGCTTCAGTCTGGACGGCCCCACGCCGGATATCAATGATCCCATCCGGGGAAAAGGGAGCTTTTCGGCCTGCGTGGCCGGGATCCGGGCCGCCGGAAAGAGGGGGTTTCACACCAGCCTCATCTATACGGTAAGCGCGGAAAATATCGCCGCCCTGGAACAAATGCCGCCGTTGCTGGCGGATCTCGGCGTCGAGCGATTTTTCATCCAGGTGATCGGCATGCGCGGCAAATCCGCGGCTCCGGAAAAAGGGGGGCTCCAGGTGACCCGGGACGCCTGGCTGTCGCTGATCCCGGAAGTGGCGGGCCGGACGGCTGATCTGGGCATTACAACAGTTTTTCCCAAGGTGTTTCTGAGCCCGAACGAACCCTTTGAATGCGCGGGCCTGGTGGCGGAAAACTTTTTCGTTTTTCCCAACGGACGGGTCTACCGGTGCCCCCTGTGCGAGGATTATCCATTGCACGGCCTGACATTTGAAGGCAATCATCTGATGCCGGCGTCGAAAATCAATGAAAACGACCTGTTTTCCCTCACCATTCCCGAAGGCTGCGTCATGAACAAACTGATCCAGCCCGGCAATCTAACCTACCGCGAGGATGGCATTCCCGCATACCGCATCGCCTGCTGCCTGCTCAAGGAAGAAGTAGCGCCGACGACGCTCTGAAGAAAGAGGAGGTCACGCCGTCAAATATTAAAGCGGATGGTGATGATATCGCCGTCGGCCACCCCATAGGTTTTTCCCTCCAGGCGCAGGGTGCCGCGCTTGCGGGCTTCGGCCAGGGAGCCGGCGGCCATGAAGTCGTCATAGCCGGTGACTTCGGCCCGGATGAATCCTTTTTTCAGATCCGAATGAATCACTTCCGCGGCATCCAGGGCCACGGTGCCGTTTTTAATGGTCCAGGCCCGGACCTCGTCTTCGCCCACGGTAAAAAAAGAAATCAGGCCGAGCAGATCATAGGATTTCCGGATGACCCGGTCCGTGGCCGGCGCGGAGATGTCAAATTCCGCCAGCAGTTCGGCGGCCTCTTCTTCCGACATCTGGGCCAGTTCGTGTTCGATTTTGCCCCGGATCACCATGTGGGGATCATGGGCAAACACCGGATCATCGGGGATGCTCTGGTCGTCATCGGTATTGTTGAACAGCACCAGCATGGGTTTAGCGGACAAAAACGCGTATCCTCGCAGGACCCGGGCGTCGACCAGGTGCGGCGCCCGTCGCAGCGGGATTTCCGCATCCAGGCTGGCTTTGCATTCTTCCAGAAGAAGACGCTCTTGAGGATCGCTTTTCAGGGCTTTTTTGGAATCAGCGGCCATGCGTTCGAGTTTTTTTTCCACGACCATCAGATCGGCGATGATCAATTCCTGGTCCAGGCGGATAAAATCATCGGTCGGGTTGGGATCTTCCAGACCGAACTGCCGGAAATTGCGCACCACGTGAATCAGCGCGTCGGCCTCCCGGGCCGCGGTCCAGGCGCTTTCATCCCTGCCGCCGTCTTTTTTCTGTGCTTCCTTGCCCGGCAGAAAATAGCTCACCTGGGCGTAAATGGTTTTCTGCGGAATAAAAATCCGGCTTAAGGCATCCACCCGGTCGTCCGGGACTTTGATGGTGCCCAGCCGGGTGTCGGCCTTGTTGCCCGAACCCGTGAAATCCCGGGTCAGAGCTTCAAATACGGTGGTTTTGCCGCTTCCGGCCGGTCCGATGATTCCCAGTTTCATAATGCGGTTTCCTTTATATCCATGCGAAAGAGCTGGCAGCTGTTGCGCCAGATCTGTTCCGCCAGTGTTTCCGGATCTTCGCCCCTGGCTTCGGCGGTTTTATGGAGCACGGATCGGACAAAGGCCGGTTCATTCCGGCGGTGCTGATTCCGCTCCGGCGCCGGGGTCAGATAGGGTGCGTCGGTTTCCACCAGGAGCCGGTCGGCCGGGATCTTTTTCACCATGTCCCGAAGGTCTTTGCCGCGGGAGGCAATGGTGATGATGCCGGTGATCCCGATATGCAGGCCCAGGTTCAGGCAGGCATCCAGATCGTGCCGCGTGCCGCTGAAGCAGTGCACCACCCCGGCCCGGCCCGTCATTTTATAGCGCTCCGAAAGGATCTCAATAAACCGGCCCTGGGAATCCCGTTCATGAAAAATCAGGGGCAGATCCAGCTCATCCGCAATTTCCAGTTGGCGCACAAACCATTTTTCCTGGCTCTCTTTCGGGGAAAACATCCGGTTAAAATCCAGGCCGGTTTCACCCCAGGCCCGCACCGCCGGATCTTTTGCCAGATCGGCCAGGGCGGTCAGAATGTTTTCCGAACAGGATTTGGCGTCATGGGGATGCACGCCCACTGAAGCCGCATACCCTTTATTGGCTCTGGCGATGGCAACGGCTTCGCGGGATGTGGTCACATCAATGCCGACCACCATCGCCGAATGCACGCCGGCTTCCGCGGCGTTATTAATCACCGCGTCCCTGTCTCTGGCGTAGGCCGGGTCATTGAGATGGCAGTGGCTGTCAAACAATATCATTTCGGGATATCCCCCATTTGTATTTTTTTATGTTGGGCTTCTGAAAAACATCCATTTGCGCGGAGTGTCAGCTCAGATGAATCCGCGAAAAGTTCGATTTTTCAATTGGAGCTTCCTTCGGAGCGCGCTTTATTCTCGGAAATTTGTGATCCAGCTCACATCGAATTTGTCAGGTCTCTATCATTTAAAAAAGCGGAATGCAATATTCATGGAGGGCTGCAGAGGACATGATGCAGGAGGGGACCGTTGCCGTGGCCCACAGTGATATCAGCCGACAGCCCTATGAGCTGGTTGACATAGGCCACGGACCTGGAAAACGCCTGGTCGGGAGTCTCTTTTTTGGCCAGACAGGCCGCAAGGGCCGACGACAGGGTGCAACCCGTGCCATGGGTGTTTTTGGTCTGATAACGGGGATGAACGACTGCGTGTTCACGGATTTGATGATCCGCATCATCTCTATATAAAAGGATATCGGTTACATCGTCTGATAAGGTGTTTACGTGACCGCCTTTGAGCACGATCCCTTTGAGGCGGGAAAACCGGCCCAGCAGCTCCATTCCGGCGGCCCGCAGGTCGGTGACGGCTTTTCCGCATAGGATCGACAGCTCGTGCAGATTTGGGGTAATATAGGTCGAATGGGCGATCACCAGATCCGTCAAGGCCGATACAGCCTCTGCATCGATGAGCCGGGCCCCGCTGGTGGCTACCATCACCGGATCGCAAACCACCGTGCGGCCGGCCAGGTACGGCAGAATGGCCCGGCAGACATCGGCGTTGGGGAGCATGCCGAGCTTGATCACGTCCACCCGGATATCGGCGATCACCGCATCCACCTGTTGCGCCACGAAATCCGCCGGTACCGGCATGGCGTCTCTTACTTCCATGGTGTTCTGGACGGTCAGGGCCGTAGTGGCTGCGGCCCCATAGACCCCTAAGGACGTAAACGTTTTCAGGTCCGCCTGGATCCCGGCCCCGCCCGACGGATCGGATCCTGCAATGGCCAGTACCGTAGGAACCCGTTCTGTTCGTTTCAGTTGCGCCATATTTTGTTACCAATGAAATCTTATTCGGTTTCAAATTAAATATGAAACCTTAAAAATTATTGCAGATTGATTCGATACGGTAGTTGAGTCATCCCCCGGAATTGCTGTCTCTGAGCGCTTCGATAACCTTGTGCGTTAAGACGGGAAGGTCATCCGGCGTCCAGCTTCTGATTTCAGCCAACTGGCATTTGGCATAACTGATGGTTCTCGTTAGATACGGTTTCATGTGCATTCAGGAATCTTTCATGGCAGCAGCCTGATGTTTTTATCTTTAACATGCACCAAACTTAAGTCCACTGTAAAAAATTATCAACTTCATGCGATTATTGCAAGCACACAAAACTCGGCAATTGGTGGCTCGCATCTTTCATCAGTATTGAAAGCTTTTACGGGCAATCTTCTTCCGATTATCACAATGTCTTTTCAAATTATCCCTTGATCGCGATTCCAAATAAAAATTCGCGCCCGAACGCCGACCGGATATATATGCTCCTATATATCCAGAATAGGGGGATAGAGGCGTCGGGCACGAATTTGATAAAAGTGATAAGGGAGAAAAATGGCCAAGGTCACATGTCAATGGCTATTCCTGCGTAATATGTCCGCGGCCAGGCAACCGCATAATTTGTGGTGCCGTAACCGCTCCATACCGCGGTGGAATAGTGCTCGTCCAGCAGATTGTCGATGCTGGCAAAAAACCGGTATTGCGTGCCCTTTTGATCTTTTACGGTGTAGGAAACACCAGCATCCACCACATCGTATCCGCCGTATTTTTCGGTATTGGCGCTGTCAATCCACCAATCTCCGACGCTGCGCCACGCAAGTTTAGCGCCAAGGCCCATGGGCGAAGTATATTTGACGCCGATATTGACAAGACTTTCCGGAATTCCGGTTAATTCTTTGCCAACAAGAGACGGATCGGGATTGCGCTTGATTTCCGTATCCATCAGCGACAGCGTCCCGAAAATATCAAGGGAATCCATCGGACGATAATTGACCGCCACCTCAACGCCCTTCCGCTCCGTCTCACCTACATTTCGATAAGTTCCGGATCCGGGGGGGTCTTCTTTAATCTCGTTTTCCGTGTCCATGATAAATCCCGCCACATCGATCCAGAGCGCGTTGATCGGGGTGAATGTCAAACCGATTTCATATTGTTTGATTTCTTCGGGGTCCACATTTAACGCCGGGTCATACTTGTCCGGGCCATCCGGCAGCGAAAAGCCTTCGGAATAGCTTGCCCGCAGATCAACGGGTTCAAACAACTGCGAGCGGAAACCGATTTTGGGGCTGAAATAATGATAATCCTGCATATCCCGCTTGAAAGAGGCGCCGCCTGGATCATCATTATGGTAATCGCCGCCGAAATCATCGTAGCGCAACCCCAGATGAGGCCTGAAATATTGGGAAATATGCATATCGGCTTCGGCGAATGCCGACATGGTTTTGATATTAAAATCTCTGTCTTCGGACTGGGATGTTCTGACGCGATGGCTCGTGGCCCATCGCTTCCATTCGGTATCTTCGTTATAATGCTCCACCCCGACAGCACCGGAAGTGGGATAGGAAGCGACATCCCTATCGAAATTCAAACTGGTTCCACCGCCATAGACCCGCCGATCGTAAAATCTTTCCGACTGGCCTCCGGGGTCGTAACCAAACTTGGCCCAGCGGGTAAAATCCTGCTGGGTGCCGTATGCCCAGAACAGCAGCCTGAGATCATGGGAAATCGTGTACCCGACATTAAGGCTTTGGGTATAAAACGCCTTGTTTCCGCCGTCGTTTTCCGCGTTGACCGCCTGACGGCGAGCGGCCTTTTCATCGTCGAACTGGTATTTGGGGATATAGCCGGGCGCATCCCATTCCGATCCGTGAAAACGCAGCGCCAGGCTGGCATCCAGAACATCGGAAAAATCCATGGTAAATCGGGTGGAGGCATTTCCTTTGAGCCATTTCTGATTGTCCTGATATCCGTCCGTCCGGTACAATTGCAGGGCGGAATTATTATAAACGAATTCGCCGAATGTGGAGCCAAAGGCGCCTTGAACATCCACGGTATTATAGGTTCCACAGTTTGTCTTAAGCTGGCTGTATTCGCCGCGCTTTCGGGTGTGAAAGGAGAGAACGCCGCCTCTGGCGAAATTGCCGAAAAGCGCCGACGAGGGTCCTTTGTACACCTCGAGATGATCCACTTCCATGGGAATGATGACATTCATGTCCGCGTATCCATCCGCGTGGGATTCCCCTTCGTTGAGGGGGATGCCGTCCAGATAGACGCCCACGTCGCCCCCGTGAGCACCGCTGGAAAAACCCCTTATCTGAACCACATTGGCGACGCCCCCCATATTGTAATTGCCGATTTCAACGCCCGGCACCTCATCCAGAACTTCTTCGGTTCGATGGGTCGTCAGGTCCTGGAATGTTTCCGTGCCGACAATATTGACGGTGGTGCTTCGCTCCGATATGGGCATGGCTTGACCTTTTACCGTAATATCCTCGAGTTTCAGCGTTTCCTGATCTTCTGCTTCCGCTGCAATGCCCATTAACGGAACGGCGGCGCAAAGCAGCGCCGACACGACGACAAACATGATGCGTTTTTTCATTTCCTCATTCCTTCCATCTTTTGATAAAAGCCTATCTCACCTCAAACATTATATAAGGCCGATAATTTCCAAAATCCACGTCGCCGGCGCCCTCCTGAGCGGTCTCATGCTTGGCGAAGACCATCCATTTGCCGGGCCGGTCGATTTTTATCAAAGCAACGCCATTTTTATCCGTTTTGGTTTGAACCGGCTGGTCCGAATGCTCTTTCGGATTGAAACCTTCATACACGCCGAATACGGGAACATCCGCCAGCGGCTCGCCCCTGAAAAGAACGAACACCGACAGGGTCTGGCCCGCCTTAAGCATGGAAGGATCGGTCTGGGGCATGATTTCAATTTCATGGCCCAATACTTTCCCGAACGACCCAGAGCTTTCGCCGACGGTGACATAGGTCTTCACGGATTTGACATACTTGCCCGCCTTTACGGCGTTGGGGTGCTCGCCTTTCAGTCCCGGTTTATACCCATCGGTTGTCTGACACCAGTATTCCGGCAGGGTGCTGACGGCCCCGATCACATAGGTCCCCTGACGCTGAATCGGCACCCGGGTCCAGGCGGCTTTGGGCTCTACCCTGGAGTAGGCCAGCGAGATCATTTCCCCGCCGGGAGCCACAACAAATATGTCAAATTTTGTGACATCCGGAACTCCCTCGTTTTCAAAATACTGGTGACCATTGCTGAACGCTGCTTCCAAAATCG
>CAZRES010000116.1:0-9615 GCA_964598885.1 uncultured Desulfobacteraceae bacterium
GCGGGCTGGCCCATGCCGGCGATTATGTGACCCCGGCGCTGTATTTCAAGGAAAAAGAAATCGCCACGGTCTCCTATGACATGCGCGGCCATAAGCAGGAAAACGTCTATATCGACCGCTTCAGCCGGTTTCTCGAAGACACGGAAAAATTTCTGGCATGGACCAAAGCCGCTTATCCCGATATCCCCATATTCGTGATGGGCCATTCCATGGGCGGTCTGATTGTCACCCATTTCGGGATCGCTTCCGTGGCCGATGATCCCCGGATCAAGGGATATATCATGTCGTCTCCCTATTATGAAAATGCCATCAAGGTGGCGCCCATCATGATCCCCATCATCAAAATGCTCGGAGCGGTGCTGCCGAAAGCCCCCATCCCCGGCCCGGATATCACCGATCTGCTGACCCATGACGACGCCATCACCCGGCGGCACAGAAAAGACGAAGAAGACGGACTCCGGGCCCAAAAAGCCACCATGCGGTTCGGGGCCGAACTGCTCAAGGCCCAGGCATGGGTCCGGGAAAATATTTCCCGGTGGCCTCATCCCCTGTTTGCGGTGGTGGCCGGCGCGGACCAGGTGGCCGACGCGGATGCGGCCGAACGTCTCCTCAAAACCATTTCCCCGGAGCTGCTGACCTACGTGCGGCATCCGGACAACTTTCATGAAAATTTCAATGAGCTCAACCGGGAAGAAACCTTTGAGCAGATCCATGAATGGATGAAGCCCCTGGCAGCTCTTTAATGCCGGTTAACAGCGGCTGACCAGATTTCGATCATCTGTTTGATTCCCATCGCGCTGCCTCCGGACCCCTTTGCCCGCCGATTTTCAAAAGCCCTTCCCGGCGATGAGATTCAGATTGTCATCAATTTTTGACTGTGCTACAGATTCGAATTACATCCCTCCGTTAAAAATCAATCATATCTAATTATGTTGTGACGGAAGAAGGAGAAGCAAAATGAAGGCAATGGAGCGACTGATCCAAAGAATCAGCCGTCAGGTCAATATTTATCTGCGGGACCTGGATTTCGACGCCGGTCCGTATGTGGAACAAATTGTTCCGTTGCGGCAGTTTACCCGGTTTTACGGATTTTACGGCATTACAACCCACCACCCCATTCATTTTCATTTCAGCAACTCCAGCCTGGCGGGCACCTATTTTCTGGGACAATGCCAGGTGGACAATGCCATCCTTTACAAAAGCGATGTACGGGGGGACGAACTCAAATCCAGGGGAGACAAGCTTCATTACAAAGGAGAAGACATTATTCTGGACCGGGACGAGGTGATCCGGATTACCGACAGTTATCTGATCAAGACCCTGGTGCATAATTATTCCCATGATCCGGAAGATCCGGAAAATTTTGTCATCCGCGGCGTTATTTCCATGCCGTATGCCAATATTCACGGCGCACCGATGGAAGGGTGTTTCCTGGGATCGTTTGCCACGGCGGATCTTACCAAGCTTCAAAAATGCGTGCTGGGCGAATATGCCTATGTCCAGGTGGGGGAACTGACCGATACCAACGTGCCTGCCGGCCTGGTCTGGGTCAAGGCAAAAGACCGGTTTGAATTTCAATATCAGCATGATCCCGCTGTTCTGGCCGATTATATCTCCATGCCGCCGGAAAACCGGCCCGGCGGCAAGTTTATCGATTTTGAAGAGGCGCTTCAGGATGCGTTTCAGCCCTGCTTTGACCAGGTCTGCCTGATCCATGACGTGAAGGTTTCCCGCTGGAGCTCGGTCAGCCCGTATGCCGTGGTCCGAGGACACTGCGATATCGGGGAAAACGTGGTGGTCTGCCAGCGGGCCTATCTGGAAAACGCCCGCCTCGGCCGCGGCGCCAATGCCCAGGAGCACTGTTCCATCATCAATTCCGATCTGGCGGGCTATAACGTCACCGCCCACGGAGGCTTTATCATCAACTGCAAGATGGATGAAAATATTTTCGTGGGGTTTAACGCCTATCTCAAGGGTCTTGAAAATTCCCCGCTGGAAATGGGAAAAGGATGCATTGTCATGCCGCATTCCATCATCGACCTTGTGGAACCCGTTTCCATTCCCGCCGAGACCCTGGTCTGGGGACACATCACCTGCCAGAAGGATGTTGCCGCCAACAGTATTTCCTTGAAAAAACTGTCCGGGGTCGCATCGAAAATTCAGGTCGGGAAAATGGCGTTTACCGGCAGCGGCGCCGAATTCGTCAAGGCGTTCAAGCATCGCATCAATCATATTCTTGAAGCCAACGGCGCCTATTTTGACGGGAAAAAAGATCGGGGACATGCCCAGAAAGGCCAGAACATGGCTTTTAACATCATCCAACCCTATATTATGGGACCCATGAAAGGGATTTATCCCACCATGGATATCAACCCATAACAAAAGGAATAACTGTCATGGAGACGGCACAGGGCGGTAAAAAAGCAGCGGCCTGGTTTATGACGGCAAAACAATGTCCGGTTTCCGGGTTGCCGATCCAGAGCGCCGCATCCATGACCGGCAGTTATCCGGAAATATCCTATCGCCTTGAAATGGCCCGGCTGGGGGATCGCATTCTGCTGCTCAAGGCCACCGGTTTCGTAATGGCCGCCCATATGACCGAGGCCCTGGCATTTATGAAGGATTTTATTTCAAAGTCCTTTGATAAAAACCGCGGAATTGTCGTCATCGAGGATTACGCCCATGTCAAAGGCGCGGATATGACGGCCCGTAAGCAGTATTTTGAATTTTTTCGTTCCAACCGGGTTTTTGTCGGCGGCGTCATCTATAATATGAACATGTTGATGGAAATCAATTATAAGCTGGCCAGAAGATTTCATTTCAGAGGACAGCCGGTATGCGCGGCGGGCACCTATGATCAGGCCATTGCCATTGCACTAAAAATTTTAGAAGAATGCCCGGTCCCGGCCAGGCAAAGGACGATTGCTGTTCCGCCGCCGGCCGGGATTGAAGAAAAGCTCCGCCGCAGGCCCTTCAGCGCTCCCGTTGATGATCCGGCGGACATTCCGGAACCGTGGTATGACGATGACGGGGATGAGGAAATCAATGCAGCAGTAAAAGATAAAATTCTCAAAAAATACGCCAAAGCTATTTTACGATATATATCCGCCATTGACTGGGAAAAAAACGGAAGCCCCGAAATTGATCCCCGCCTTGCCGCTGATCCGAATACCGGAGAAATTCTCAATGCCATCTGCATGATCAAAGCGGAAATCGACATGCTGATCCAGGAACGCATGGCCGCGGAAAAAATTCTGATCGACAGTGAAAACCGGTTCCGGCAACTGGTGGAACACGCCCAGGCCGGCATCTTTACCCTGGAGTATCCCAGCGGGAAAATTATCCGGGCAAATGATGCGTTTTTAGAGATTCTGGGCCGAAAGCGCGACGAGGTATTGGGGCATACTCCCGGGGAGTTTATCACGCCGGAAAGCCAGGCGCTGTTCAGTGACCGCGTGAAACGGGTCCTATCCGGCGAGGAAAGCCTGTCAAAAGTGGAATACCAGATCATGGGCCCCCAGGACCGCCCCCGCTGGGTTTTGATCAATGCCCAGGTCGTCCGCCGGGAAGGGCGGCCCGAGGCCGCCGATGTCATTGTTACGGATATTACGTATTTAAAACAGATTGAAAATGAACTTTTGAGATACCAGGAAAGACTGAAACGGCTGTCCGTGAAACTCTCCATGACCGAGGAATCCCAACGCCGTGAACTGGCCTCCCAGCTTCACGACCGGGTCAGCCAGGAATTGTTTGTAGCCCATCTGCAACTGGCCGCGTTTGCCAAAAGTGTGAAAGATCCTGAACAGAAAAAAACGTTGGACGGCATCAAAGACCACATCATTTCCGTGATTCAGGAAACAAAGACCCTGACCTTTGATTTGAGCCCGCCGGTTCTTTTTGATCTGGGTTTTACCGAAGCTCTGGAATCGCTGGCCGCCACCACCGAAGCCAAGCATCGGGTCAAGGTGCATACGGCTTTTCGGGGGGAAATGGACCAGATCGATGAGGGCATCAAGGTCATTTATTACCGCAACATCAAGGAGTTGATCCATAATGCCATCAAACACGCCAGGGCCCGAAACATCGAAATCCAGATAATCAACACCCACGCCGGACTCACGGCTGAGGTCATTGACGACGGCAATGGTTTCGACATCCAGAATACCACCGCCCAGAGCGACGTGCAGGAGAGTTTCGGCCTGTTTGACATCCGGGAAAAAATCAGCCACCTGGGCGGATCACTCAATATCTGGTCAGCTCCCGGCACCGGCACCCATGTGCGCATGACGGTTCCGCTTTCCTGACTTCACGTCGTATTCCGGCAGGGATCAATCATCAAAGTTGAGAAGATCCTCCCCCTCCCTTTGCCCTTCTTCCGTATCTTCCTCCGGGGCTTCCGCATCATCCAGGCGGCGCATTCCCTCCATGAGCAGAAACATGAACTCGCCGATTTTAGGCGTATCCATTTCCTTGGGCGGGAGACCGGGTTTGAACTTGAAGTCGCCGCGTTTTTCCCGCAAGACTTTGAAAATGGCTTCCTGGCGGGTGGTCTCGGCGTATCTGGCCTGAATTAACTGGCCGTCGCGCAGCAGAATCCGGGCCGTTCCGCCGGGCAGGGTCAGGGTCAGTATGCCGGTTTTTTGCGACATGTTTAACGCCTGAAGCAGTTCCGAAACCGAAATTTCCGGGATGCTGCCGGTCATGCCGGCCGCCGCCTCCTTGGATCGGGCCAGGTTCGACTGGGCCAGACGCTTGACCAGCAGCCGGTTGAAATATTGCTGAAGCGGGGAAAAACGGGAAAGTATCCGGCGGAAATAGTTGCCGTGCATGAAGATGACCTTGGTGTCTTCGGCGGCCCGGACTTTGGCGCTTACCGGGTTGCCGGTAAGAAGGCTCATTTCACCGAACACCTCGCCCCGGCCGAGGCTTGTGATCACGATGCCGTAATCTCCAACAATATCGACTTTTCCCGACAGAATCACAAAAAACTTGTCGCCGCGCTCCCCTTTCCGCAGAATAATATCGTTTTTCCGGAATTCCGCGGGTTTGAAATAGGACGCGATTTCATTGAGTTCCAACTGCTCAAGGGTCTTGAAAATAGAAAAATTGAACAACTCTTTGGCAAGCACTGATGCGGCAAAGGTTTCCGGATTCGGACAAGCATCCTCGGATACAGCTTCGGTTTCCAGGCGGTATTCCAGTTGGATCTGCCCGCAGCAGCCCGTGGCGTATCCTCCGCACGTAAATGTTTGTTTATGCCGGGGTTGAGAGGACCGTTGAAGAGAAACCAGGATTTGCGTGATATCGCTCATGAGGGTGAGGCAGGTGGGTTTGCCCAGCAGGGTAATGGAGCGTCCCATTACCGTGAAGACGTCCCCCACCGCATAAAAAGGACAATCCATATTTTTGGTGACTTTGAAATATGATTGCTTGAAATTCATGCGGAAACCTCTTGACCGGCTTGGCCGCGAAACAGAGTGGGAGAAAGAATTTTCTGCAGATGCTTCCGTTGGGCTTCCACAGCATCCTCGTCATGATCCACTGTCGGGCACGGAATCATGTCTCCATAGCGGATGATGACTTTTGAAAACGGCTTGGGCAGCATGAACCGGTCCCAGGATCGGAAATACCAGGCTTTTTCGGCAATGGCGGTTGCCGGAACAATCGCCGCTTCCGCGCCCATTGCCAGATAGACGGCCCCGTTTTTTACGATTCCGGAGGGACCCCGGGGACCGTCCAGAATGTGGGCGGCCAGTCCCGTTTTTTTCAACCGTTTGATCATCTGCCGCAGAGCCCCCCTTCCGTTTCGGGATGACGACCCCCGGACCGTGTACCAGCCGCTCATATTGGCGATGCCCGCGATGATTTCGCCGTCGCTGCTCTGGCTGATCATCAGGCCCGGCCCGTATTTCCGGTAGTTCCTGAAATAGCGGATAAAAGAGAAGAAATGCTGATGCCAGGTGCAAAGCAGCACCCGGCCCCCGGAATGGATATGATCGATCCAGGGCTGCTCATTTTCGACTCTCAGCCGGAAGGTCAGGCTGTAAAGCCGGATGAAACGATACAGGATCCAGACGGTTTTTTGGGATGTCAGGATCTTTTTCATAAACGGAGACATTTGTTTGCCTTTTGGGTTATGGGGTTTCCGGCGCCGGAAGATGCGCCATCAGAATGGCCCGCCAGTCGGCCGAGGCGTTTAAGCGGCAGAGATTGCCGAAGTGGCCGCTGAAGGTCCGGTCGATAAAAACGACGTCTCTGGGGAATACCATAGTCATGGACTCGGGCAGATACTGATGGCCCAGTTCGAAGAGTTGCTCGTACATATCCCCGTTTTTGTCAAATGTATAGCATGCCCCCGGCTCTACGATTTTCTGGAACAGGCCCGCGAAATCGGCGATCATCTGCCACGGCAGGGGGCTGCCGTCGGCTCGGTGGACCCCCATGTCTTTCAGAATTTTCGGGATATTCGGGTAATCATGATCCAGCACCGCGTGAATCAGCCGGGCATATCCTCGGGCCAGGGGTTCGGGTATCTCCTTCATGCAGCCGAAATCATAGACAATG
The DNA here is from genome assembly GCA_964598885.1 of uncultured Desulfobacteraceae bacterium. Taxonomy (GTDB): domain Bacteria; phylum Desulfobacterota; class Desulfobacteria; order Desulfobacterales; family Desulfosalsimonadaceae; genus SURF-33. The sequence continues at coordinate 6,565 of CAZRES010000116.1, forward strand.
ATGCTGCCGTTTTCGCAAAAGGCGAAATTGGCCATGTTGGGATCCGCATGCAGGAACCGGAATTGAAAAAGGCCCTTTAATATCAGCCGGAAAATCGCTTCAGCCCAGGCGTTTTTCAACTTCTGGTCAACATCGGCGGTCGTGGCCGCATCCGGCGGAATTCCGGTGACCAGTTCCATGCCCAATACATGCCGGCTGCTTAACGCGTCAATGACCTCGGGAATCCTCACCGTAGGGTCATCGACATAAAGTTGCGCCATGCGTTTCATGTGGCCGGCTTCCCTGGTGTAATCGAGTTCTTCCAGCAGCCGGGCGTTCAGTTCCTGCCAGATCGGTTCCATGTCCATCCGTGAAAACATGGAAAAAACCAGTTTTAAAAGCCCTTTGAGATTTTTCAAATCCGCCCGGATCACCTCGTCAATGCCGGGATACTGGATTTTCAGGGCGATTTCCCGGCCGTCTTTCAGCACGGCCCGGTGCACCTGCCCAATGGATGCCGCGGCCAGGGGTTCTTCATCAATATGCCGGATGTGGCCAAAATTTGATCCCAGTTCATCCCGGATCAGGTCCACGAGTTCTCCGAAAGGAACGGGAGGCGCGTTCTGCTGAAGGGTTTGGAGAACCCGGGCGACTTCCGGCGGGAACAGGCGCTCATGAAGGCTCACCATCTGGCCGATTTTCATGGGCACGCCCTTGAGTTGCCCCAGCAGATCCTTGACTTTAAGGGCGTTTTTGAGCATCAGGTCGGCCCGGATGTTCCGGGAGGTTTCCATATCGCGGAAAAGTCCGGCCATGGCGTTTCCGGCCATGGAAACGCCCACACGGCCCGCCAGTCCCCCCAGACGGAACATGCGGGATGCGGCTGAATGAATAATTTTCTTGGAGCCCATACGGAATCCAGCTTACCAGAGGTTTTAAAATTAGCAATAGACTTTGAAGCTACATGGTTTTATTTTCAGGATAAAATGACTTCAGGAGAGCCGGTTGGCATAATCGTCGAAACCGAATGTTCGGACCAGATGAAACCGGCCGGCGGAATCCAGGCGGCCGATGGCGGGCAGGTTGATGCCGTTGAACATATTGGTTTTGACCATGGTATAGTGGGCCATATCCAACAGGATCACTTTTGATCCTATGGTCAGAGGCGCGTTAAAGGAATAGTCGCCGATGATGTCGCCGGCCAGGCAGGACGGTCCGGCCAAACGGTACGTGTGGGACTTTTCCCCGGGGAGCCCGGCCCCGGCAACCTCCGGCCGGTAAGGCATTTCCAGCACGTCGGGCATGTGGGTGGCGGCCGAGACATCCAGAATGGCGATCTCCATGTCGTTTTTCACCACATCCAGCACCGTGGCCACCAGAACCCCGGCGTTTAAGGCCACGGCTTCGCCGGGTTCCAGATAAACCGTTACGCCGTAGGTGTTGTGGATGCGATTGATCAGCGAACAGAGCAAATCCACGTCGTAATCTTTCCGGGTGATGTGGTGACCGCCTCCGAAGTTCACCCAGGACATATCGTTAAGGAATTCCCCGAAACGTTCCTCAAATGACCCCAGGGTCCGTTCCAGGGCGCCGGCGTTCTGTTCGCACAGTGTATGAAAATGCAGGCCGGTGATGCCGGTCAGAGGTCGGCCTTCAAAATCAGCCCGCCGGATCCCCAGACGGGATGCCGGTCCGCACGGATCATAGAGAGCCGCGGGGGCCTCCGAGTGTTCGGGATTCACCCGGAGTCCACAGGCAAGGGGTTTTCCCGAATCCCGAATTCCGGGGGAAAATTTGCGCCACTGGGCAAAGGAATTGAAAATCACGGTGGTGGAAAAGTCCATGATGGCGGGAAAATCCGCGTCGCTGTAAGCGGCGGAAAAGGTGTGCACCTCTCCGCCGAAATACCGACTTCCCAGGCGGGCTTCAAAAAGAGAGGAGGCGCAGGTGCCGTCAAGGGTTTCTTTGAGCAGCGGAAACACGCTGTGCATGGCAAAGGCTTTTAAGGCCAGCAGAATCCGGCAACCGGTTTCCTCCTTCACCCGGGCCAGAATTGACAGGTTCCGGTTGAGGGCTTTTTCGTCCACTATAAAACAGGGGGACGGGATGCCGTCAAGATCGGCGATTACAGGAATACTTCGGTCCATGGCAGCCCATAGCGGTTTAGCGCATTCATAAAAGGATCCGGATCAAACTGTTCCATATTGTAGACCCCGGCGTTTTTCCAGATTCCTTTGACCATGAGCATGGCCCCGATCATGGCGGGAACGCCCGTGGTATACGATATGGCCTGGGATCCCACTTCCCGGAAGCAGTCCGCGTGATCGCAGATATTGTATATGTAATACGTTTTTTCCTTACCGGCCTTGATGCCCTTGATCAAACACCCGATGCAGGTCTTGCCCTTGGTCAGGGGACCCAGGGAGCCGGGGTCGGGCAGCAGGGCCTTTAAAAATTTCAGCGGCACGATCTCCCGGCCTTCGTAGACCACCGGGTCGATACGGGTCATGCCCACGTTCTGGAGCACTTCCAAATGCTTGAGATAATTGTCGGAAAAGGTCATCCAGAAACGGGCCCGTCTCAGCCCCGGAAGGTGTCGGGCCAGGGATTCCAGCTCTTCGTGATAGAGCAGATAGATTTTTTTCGGCCCGATTCCTTCGGGAAAATCAAAGGTTTTCGCCATTGACAACGGCTCGGTTTCCACCCATCGGCCGTCTTCAAAATACTTGCCCTTGGCCGTGACCTCCCGGATGTTGATTTCCGGGTTGAAGTTGGTGGCAAAGGGCTGGCCGTGGTCCCCGGCATTGCAGTCAATGATGTCCAGTTCATGGATTTCGTCAAAATGATGCTTGAGGGCCCATGCGCTAAACACGTTGGTCACGCCGGGGTCGAATCCGCTTCCCAACAGAGCCATGAGGCCCTTGTCGCGAAAACGGTCATGATAATCCCACTGCCACTGGTAACAGAACCGGGCTTCGTCGGGCGGTTCGTAATTGGCGGTATCCAGATAATCCACCCCGGTGGCCAGGCAGGCGTCCATGATGTGCAGATCCTGGTAGGGCAGCGCCACAT
>CAZRES010000117.1:0-9584 GCA_964598885.1 uncultured Desulfobacteraceae bacterium
TCACCTTCCTCACCGACCGGCGCGGGTTTCCGGGGAATCGTTTTCCCGTCAAAATAGCTGGAAAAATTTCCCTCGATCATCCCGGCAATCGGGTAGCGTCTAAACTGATCCGGGTCCTGAGGGGGCTGGATGAACATCGGATTTAGATTGATCTGGTCCCGCATTTCCCAGGATTCATCCGATGTATGCAGCAGGATATGGCTTGCTGCGGCGTGGGCATCGATGATTTCCGGATCCATAAAGATAGGGGAGTTGTTAAGAGTGATCAGACCCTTGATATTGTTTAAGAAATCAAGATCCGTGTTGATATTTTCCGGCTTGATGATGGGTGCGAAGTAGATGGGCCGTTCACCTCCCCCGGCCCTGGCCGGCATGGCCTGTTTATAACAGTGTTTATCCATGACAAAAGACGGCTTGATCTCAATGCCGTGATGGATCAGCAGACGCTCCAGGCCGGTGTCCTTGGGTTGATAGGATGGCCCCTGGTTCATGGAAAACTGCTGCCGGGGCGGCGGTTCGATTTCCGTAAAAGCGTCGCTGAAGACCGCCAGGGCGGTCCCGCGCATCAGGGCCTGGTCGATCTGGTAGAGTTCGTAATCTGAAAATTTTTCCGTGGGCTGGGCGATGATCAGACAGCCGATCCCGCTGGGGATCGGTTCTTCTTTCAGGTCAATCCGCCGGATGGTATAATTTTCCGACAGCAGCGCGTTGAAATTTTGCAGGGTTTCTCCACCCTGTTGCGGGTCCATCATCATGGGCCCGCCGATCCCCGGCGCACCGTGGCTGACCAGATATCCGATCTCCGTATTAACGCCGATAAGACGCTCGATGGCGTCATCAATGGTTTCCTCAAGGGTGCTGATATCCATGAGCTCGTACCGGGTGCCGAAAATCGGAAGCTGCAATACGTTTAACAGCGGGATGTCGATTTTTTCTCCGCCGTGGGCCATGACCAGGCCGATGGCCCCTTCGCCGGCCGGGATGTTCCGTTCGGCGATATCGGGCCATTTCAGGGTCATGATATTGTCGGTTTCTTTCAGTTCCGACATGTTTGCAGGGTCGCGATAATGAAAATCAAGCCGGCCGTAGTTTTTCCGGTTCAGTCGCTCCACGGCTTCCCTGACGGCCTCAGGAAGACGGTCGAGTTCATTCAGACCCATATAAGGGGCCACGGTTTTCAGGGACGAGGACATGATCAGTTCAACCCGGACCGGTTCCGTAAGGCCCGCCAGTACGCTGATTTTGTTGTTGAGTTTCCGGATGGCGGTGGTGAGCTCGTATTCCAGTCCATCGGTGGAAGTAATGGCCGGAATTTGTTCCATCAGGTCCCCGTGGATCATCACCAGTCCCATATAGGCTTTCTTGAATTTTATCTCATCTTCCTCGACCATCCGGATTTCCACCGGATAGATGCCGTAATTTTCCGCCATTTTCCGGTTTTCATCGGCCTTGCCGCTGACGTCATCCTCCCGGGCGCTGACATCATAAAACCGGTAATTGAAAAACCGGTTGGCGTTGACGGCGTATTCCTCCAGCAGGTCCTGCAGGTACCGTTTGGTGTTGTTGTGGGGCGCCGGCAGATTTTCCGTGAAAAACACATTAATGGTCAGCGGTTCGGAAAGGGTGGACACGGCGTCCCGGCTGGCGGAGGAGAGGGAATAGATGTTGTCGGCGGTCAGGTCCATCCTGAAAAACAGGGTCGTGGCGGCGATATTGATCAGAATGATCGCCAGCAGATAGGTAAAAAACCGGATGGTTAAGGATGCCTTGGATTTACCGGACATGGGTGCTACTCCTTATTGATTTTTCAAAAGAACCGTATGCGTGCCCAGCAGGCCGACAACGATCACGCTGATGAAATAAACAAGATCCCGAGAATCGATGACGCCCCTGGCAATGTTTTGGAAATGAGTGTCCGCGCCGATATATTCGATGATGTTCAATACGGCCGGCGGAAAGAAAAACAGCATCTTGTCGACCAGCGTCAGGGTCAGGCAGACGGCGGCCCCCAGGATAAAGGCGATGATCTGATTTCGAGTGAGCGCCGATGCCAGCAGCCCCACGGCGGCAAAGGATCCGCCCAGAAGCAGTGCCCCGATATAGCCGCCGATCACCGGCCCCCAGTCCAGGTCCCCGATAAAAGAAATGGAAATGGGATAGGCCAGGGTCGGGGCCAGCATGGCGGCGGTCATGACCACGCCGGCGGCGAATTTTCCCGCCACGATCTGACCGAGGGTCAACGGCAGGGTCAGCAGGATTTCAAAGGAACCGGAATGAAGTTCCTCGGAAAACAGCCGCATGGTGACCGCCGGGATCACAAAGGCAAACACCAGGGGCAGCAGGGCGAAGAAATTGCGCATCCCGGCCTGGTTGAACAGGAAGAACGTGGAAAAAAAGAACCAGCCGGTGATGATCAGAAAAATGCAGATCACGATATAGGCGATGGGAGAAAGGAAATAGTCGGCCACTTCCTTTTTCATGATTTGGATAAACGTTTTCATGGCAATGCTCCTGAATTACTGACAGGTGAGATTCCGGAATATCGATTCAAGGGTTTGGGTTTCCTGGTGAAAATCCATCAGGGTCCAGTCCGTGGCTTTGATTTTGCGGTAAATCGTCTCCCGCAGATCGTCTTCGGACCGGCAGGTGACGGTTGCCGATACCAGGTCATTGTCGGAAGGCCCGGTTTTTTCGACTTTTTCAACGCCTTCGATGCTTCCCAGGTTTTTCTTCACGTCAGCGAACTCCGCATTCTTGAGGGTCAGATGAATAAGGGTCCCCTGGCCGGAGAGCTTGAGATCCCGGGTATCGCCATCGGCGACGATGCGGCCCCGGTTGATGATCATGAACCGGTCGCAGGTGGCTTCGGCCTCGCTGAGAATGTGAGTGGAAAAAATAACGGTTTTTTCCCGGCCGATGCGGCGGATGATGCTTCGGATTTCAACAATCTGGTTTGGGTCCAGACCCTGGGTCGGTTCATCGAGGATCAGGATTTCCGGATCATTCATCATGGCGTGGGCCAGCCCCACCCGCTGATTAAGTCCCTTGGACAATTCGCCGATGGTTTTGTGCATGATCCCCTTGAGCCCGCACAGATCCGACAGATATTTGAGCCGCGGGATACGGTCCTGAGACGGGACGCCGCGAATGCCGGCCACGTGCATCAGGTAGTCATAGACCAGCATGGTTTTGTAAAACGGCGAGGATTCCGGCAGATAACCGATCATCTGTTTGATATCCAGGGCGTTTTCCTCCATGGTGTAGTCCTTGACACGGATGGTGCCGTCGGACGGAGGGAAATAGCCGGTGAGCATTTTCAGGGTGGTGGTTTTCCCCGCGCCGTTGGGTCCCAGCAGACCCATGATTTCGCCCTTGCGGACCTCGAAACTGATCCGGTCCACCGCGCAGAAATGATCGTAATACTTGGTCAGGTTTTCCGCGAAGATCATTGGGATGCTCCTTGCATGTTAGTAAAATCACGGCATCGTCCCGCCGTTGCGACAGGGTCTGATTATATCAGATTTACCATGAATTCAAAAGGTTTTTGGCGAGAACAACCCGTATTGAAAATTTTTGGCGGCTATATTAACCAAAAAATCCAAAAGGTGTAAAGGGTAAAACACATTTTTTGTCCCCCGGTCATGGGGCTATTGTCATCATCACCTTTCCTCGGGCGGTCAGGCGGTATGTAGGGTCTGTTTTTATTTTACTGCGGTCGCCAGATCCTTACCCAGCGTAAATGCTTTTTCCAGGGATTTACTGTCCTCTTTAACCTTGCCCCTGTCAAAAATCCTGAAGATGGCCTGTTCCCCGATGACCTCATAGCCGAGAGCTTCAAGGGGGATTCTCATTGCATCAAGGGTAAATCCCATATCCTTTGCATGTTCCTGCTCGCATATGGCGATCAGGACGGCCTTCCGGTCCTGGCCGGCCAGCCGACTGGACCAGGCCCGCGGCCGGGTATCCTGAAAATGGTAAAAACAGTAGAGCCGGTCGATAAATGCTTTCATCCATGACGTAATGTTATAGTTGTGGGTGGGTGAGACCAGAACCAAACCTTTTGACGTAATGATCTTTCCATAAAGCAGCGACATTCCATCATTTAAGCCGGTGCAGATTTTATCTTTTCTGCACTTCTCACAGCCGATGCAGCCCTGAAACTGCATCTCTCTCAACTGGATCAAGCTGCATTCAACGTCTTCATGACTTGCGCCTTTAAGGGCTTGCCTTAACAAAACATCCGAGTTCCCGTTCTTCCGGGGGCTGCCGCCAACTCCCAGAACGATATTCTCCGGGATCAGGTTTTCATTATTTGCTTTGATTATTGAATCCAGCATTTTCATGGTTTTCTCTTTTGGTTCTTAACTTTTGCGAGAGCATGTGTTGCTTGCGGGTCCCCTTTCTTCAGGTGTTCCAGCAACGCCGCCCCTCGGGCGGTCAGCCGATATTTCTGGTTCCGGCTGTGCGGCGTTTCGTCAAAATGGATCAACTCTGACCTCCACCCAACGATTTTTCCCCACTTTACGGCGTGCCACGCAATCCGGGTATCCGGATTGGATGGATTCGATCTTGAAATCAAATGTCTCGTGAAGGACGCCGAAAAGATAAACAACGCCGAGTTCGTTGACGGGTGCGCAAGAAAGGGACTTGAAGGCGATTTTATCGCCGAAGATGCGTTTACGATTCACAGGGGACATTGCTTTTCCTTAAATCCCGTCAACCGCGGGTTTTATGCTTCCCTTGAAAAGCTTTGCTCGGTTATTTATTCTGCGTTGAGGTTCTTCAAAATTTTCTTTGCTAATGGTTCTTTGATCTCGGTGTGCCTGGGAATAGATTCAATCGCACCGTTCTTCGGATTTATCCAGAGTGCATGAGAGGCGCCTTCCCGTTTCAGATAACAGCCCGCGATTCTCAGTCTCCGTTCCAAATCTCGTCGCCTCATCCGACCATCACTTTATCTTGGATGGCGTCATCGGGAAGTCCTCGGAGAATGTCAGCTTTTCGGTCCTCAATAATTAACTCTATTGCTTCACGAAGATTATTTTTTGCCTGTTCTATTGTATCGCCCTGTCCATTGGCGCCAGGCACTTCAGGACAGCTAGCCCAGAAGCCACCTTCGGGCGCCGGCTCAATTATTGCCGTAAACTCCGCCTTCATTAGACTCTCCTTGTGTTTGTTTGTGACCGAACAGTTACCATAGGTGGAAAATTTTCTGTGTTGAAGTTGCATTTTTTCAGGGACATATTGATTTCATTTACTTTTTTTTCGATAGATTGTCAATGAAAAGTCTAAATGGGCGTTTCGCGCAAAACGCCGCTCTTGTCGGGTACGGGATGATTGTTGACCGGGCGCTTGGATTTGTTTATGGAAGAACCCATTGCATTTTCAAATAACCGAAAGAGGATTTTAGATATTATGGACGCATTTGACCGGCTGATCGACATCATGGACCGGCTGCGCGGGCCGGGTGGATGTCCCTGGGACGCGGAGCAGGATCACAAGAGCATTATGAAGCATCTGATCGAGGAGACCTATGAACTCGCCGAGGCCGTTGACTCCGGCGATCCCCAGGCCATGCTGGAGGAACTGGGGGATGTGCTGCTGCATGTGGTGTTTCACAGCGTCATTGCCAGAGACAACGGCGAGTTCGCCCTGGCCGAGGTGATCGATCATCTCTGCGAAAAGCTGATTTACCGGCATCCTCATGTGTTCGGGGATACGACGGTGGCCGATTCAAAGGAAGTGATCCGCAACTGGGAGAAGCTCAAGGGCGCGGAAGCGGGGAAGCGGGACCGGCCGTCCATCCTGTCCGATATTCCGGTTGATCTGCCGGCACTGCTGCGGGCCTTGAAGATCCAGTCCAAGGTGAGCCGGGTGGGGTTTGACTGGGAAGGGCCCGAAGGGGTGATCGACAAGCTCAACGAAGAAACCCGGGAACTGGCCGAGGCCATGGATTCCGGGGACCGGGACCGGATTGAAGACGAGATCGGGGACCTGATTTTCAGCGCCGTCAACATGGCGCGGCTGTTGAAGGTGGATCCCGAGGCGGCCCTGCGGAAAACCTGCGGCAAATTTATCCGGCGGTTCCAGGAGATTGAAAAAGCGGCCGGGGAAAACGGGGTGGAGTTGGCGGACATGCCCATGGCCGAAAAAGACCGGATCTGGGAGGCGGCCAAGGAAAAATAGAATTCAGGAAACCGGCCGCTTTTTCGGGGGTTTTTCCACCAGCACCTGTTTCTGGCGTTCCTTGTTTTTTGCGTTTTTTTCCACAAATACGGCCTTGCCGTCGGGGCCTTTTTCCGTGTGATACATGAGCGCGCCTCTTGTGGCCGGACCGGGGGTGAAAATCTGAACCTGTTCCGGTGTGAATTTAAATACCCGGCGGGCAAAGTGCTTCAGGCGGTGCATGTCATCGATGGTGCATCCCGGAAACGCGGCCATGAGATAGCAGGTCAGAAAGCGCTGTACGCCCTCGGCTTTGCAGGTCTGCTGGAACAGATCCACAAACTTTTCCGTTGTAGCGGCGCCGGGTTTGCCCATGAGGGTTAAGACGTGATCCTCGCTGTGTTCGGGCGCGATTTTGAGCTGGCCGGACACATGATATTGGATGATCTCTTCCAGGTATTCCCGGCCGCAGCGCGTGTCATGGAGGATCAGGTCGTGCCGGACGCCTGATCCGATAAATACCTTGCGGACGTCGGGCAGGCGGCGCAGACGCCGCAGCAGGTCGGTCTGGCGGTCGTGGCGGACGGCTAAGTGCCGGCAGGGCGACGGCCCCAGGCAGCGCTTTTTTTTGCAGGGCCCGCGGCTGTCCGGCCGGCGGCATCCCATGCCGTACATATTGGCCGTGGGGCCGCCCACATTCTGGATGATCCCCTTGAAATCCGGATGTTTTGTCAGAGCCGATGCTTCTCTGAGAATCGATGCTTCGCTGCGATCCGTGATGCGGCGGCCTTCATGAACGGCAATGGCGCAGAAGGCGCAGTCGCCGAAACAGCCCCGGTGGGTGATGATGGAAAAGCGCAGGGTGTCCAAGGCGCGGACATGGCCCTGGGCCTGGTGGATGGGGTGGGCGTCCCGGTGAAACCCGAGTTCGTGGATCCGGTCCAGTTCCGGGCCGGCAATGGGGGGCCGGGGCGGGTTCTGGATTAAAAAGCGGGTATCCTGCTGCTGGCAAAGGCCCCGGCCGCTTCCCGGATCGGCGTTTTCCGCAAACCGCGCGAACATGTCGGCAAATGCGCCCTTGTCCCTGCCTGCGACGGCGTGAGGGGGCAGAAGCAGATAATCCGGCCGGGGTTGCGGGGCGATATAGCAGATGCCGGCGATGGCGGATACGGGTTTGTTGTGTTTGAGATGCCCGGCGATGTCGATGATGGTTTCTTCGGCCATGCCGTAAGCCAGAATGTCGGCCCGGGCGTCAAAGAGGATGGAGCGGCGCACGGCATCGGACCAGAAATCATAATGGGAGATGCGCCGCAGGCTGGCCTCGATGCCGCCGAGGACAATGGGTTTGGTTGGTTTGAAATGCCGCCGGATCAGGTTGGCATAGGCGATCACGGCCCGGTCGGGACGTTGGTTGTTGACGCCCCCGGCGGTGAGGTCGTCGCGCCGCCGTCGCTTCCGGGAAGCCGTGTAATTGGCGATCATGGAATCCATGCACCCGCCGGTCACCCCCCAGAAGAGTTCCGGTTCTCCCAGCCGGGTGATGTCGCGATCGTCGTTAACGTCCGGCTGGGCGATAATGCCCACGCGATATCCCGCCTCCATGAGCACCCGGCCGATCACCGCCACCCCGATATGCGGGGAATCAATATAGCTGTCGCCTGTGACCAGGATCACGTCCAGGTTTTTCCAGCCAAGGGCGGCGGCTTCCGCGGGAGTGGCGGGGATGAACATGGTTAGATGCACCTTTTTAGTTAAGAATTCTAAAAATATTTAAAATCGTTACAAATATAGTAATTCTGATTTGTCCCGTCAAGGATTACGGCATGGGTGAGACAGGGGTTATTGAAAAGAACAGGAGAAAAGGTTTCTTGACAGTACGTCTCAAGTCATACTAACCTATTGATGATAAAGACCATTTGCCGACAGATTCTGCTGTGCCGTTGAATTAACGACCGGAAAAAGGATGCGGGCCATGTTTATTGAGTTCCTCTATTCCACCAAGACCTTTATTCCCATCTGGCAGATTATGCTGCTGCTTCTGTTCAGCACCATGACCAAGCCCCGCCGCTGCCGACGGGGTTTTTTACATTATCAGGGGAAAAAAGAAATCTTTCGGTTTTATCTGATTTCATCGACTCCCAGGGGAAATTTGGAAAGGGGCTCGCAGTAATCCGCGTGGATGACGATGGGGTTTTCATACCGGAACCCGATGTTGTCGTCCGGGCAGGCATACTGCATGGCGCAGATCAGCAGTTCGTTTTCCCGATACACATGGTCCGGGTTGGTCCAGTAGGGAAATGGTCCGTCGTTTAATCCGATGCGCCACTCATCCCCCATCAGGCCGATGCCGTGCTCGAAACCCGGCACCATGTAGTCGGCAAATCCCTGTTCCTCGGCAAACCCCATCATCTTTTCGGCGAGCAATGACGGCGTGATGCCCGCCCGGTAGGTCTCCAGGGTTTTTTTAACGATATCGACGAAGTTGTCGGCATGCCACCGCTGGCGCTCGGTGACTGGCGCGATCAGGTAGTTGTGGGAATGATCCCCCAGTCCCAGCTTGAACATGGAGTGGATATCGACCATAAGCGGCTCTCCCGGCTGAAGCTCCCGCCGGGACGCCGGAGTGCAGGCCCCGCCGGCAAACCCGGTGCGATACCCGCTGGCGATCTCGTTGCCGCCGGTAAAGGACCATTCCCATTCACTGCCGGCCCGGCGCATGGCCAGGGCCGCGATGCCGGCGATCTCGGTTTCGGTCATGCCTTTGTAGCCGCCGTCTTTGATGGCATCGAATACGGCCTGGTGCCCGATATCCACGATCCGGGAGGCTTCCTTGAACCGGTTGATGGTTCCTTCATCCTTGATCAAGGCCAGTTTGTCGATGATGGTATGGGCGTTGACCATCTCGCATCCGGAAAGGGCCGCCTGGAATTGGGTGTATTCGTAATGGGTAAGCCAGCCTTCTGGCAGGTAGTTGGACATACCGCTTTCCACGCCGATCCGGCCCCGGCCGTTTTTTATAAGATCCCTGATGAAGTCGGCGATCTGTTCAATCTGATCCTGGCCGCCCATGGGCGCGAACCCCATGACATTGTCTTCGCCCAGCCAGGAATCGTCGGCCACCCGGGCCGCGTCAATGACAAAGGTGAAAACCGTGGGCAGGCCTTCGGCCGGGATCACTATAAAGCTGCGCCACGGGCAGAAGGCGTCGGCGGTCCAGGACAGGGTCCGGAGCCGCGATCCCAGGTAGCAATCAATGCCCTGATGGGCCATTTCAGCCTGAATATTTTTGATGCGTTTGGGAAAATCAATGAAATAAGGATCTTTTGTGTTCGTATCGATATGATGGGTCATGGATGGTCTCCTTATCGTTAATATTCGGTGGGGATGGTGGCCAGCACCTTGTTGAGCCGGTCGGCCAG
>CAZRES010000118.1:0-9576 GCA_964598885.1 uncultured Desulfobacteraceae bacterium
CACCTCGTCAGTGGCCGCTTTTGAGGGACAGATCGGCCAGGTGGCCTATGCCGCGTCAAAAGCCGGCATCGTGGGCATGACCCTGCCCATGGCCAGAGAATTTGCCGGCCATGGGATCCGGGTCAATACCATTGCGCCGGGGTTGTTTGATACCCCGATGTTTGCGTCTTTTTCCGAACAGGTAAGACAGTCGCTTCAAAAACAACTTCCGTTTCCGGCCCGTTTCGGCAGACCTGCCGAATTCGCCCTGCTGGTCAAAGCCATTATTGAAAATCCGGTCTTAAATGGTGAGACCATCCGTCTGGATTCGGCCATGCGCATGCAGGCCACATAAAAAAGACCCAAAAGTATTCTCACCGGTATTACAAGCACGGTCTTGCTTTTGGAATACAAGATGGACCAGCCCGAGACGCTGCCGGCCGGCGAAATGAAGCGAAACCTGTCGGTGTTGAAAAAATCGGCGGATCGGTCGGCCAACATGGTCAAACAGCTTTTTACACTTTCGCGGCACCGGAAGCCGCAACTCGAATCATCGACTTGCGTGCTGTTGTCGCCAAACCGTAAGGCAAGATAAGTCTTGGCCCAACTTGACACCAGATCTTATCTATCCTATGTTTTGCCAATGGATAACCTTTTACAGGGTAAACAGAATTTCAGAAATTTTCAGGATCTTCCATGAATTCGACCCCCCGCGAGATCAATGGAATCACCATTATCGGCGATGATTTTCTGGCCAGAGACCACGCGGGCAGTCTGCTGAATACACTGGCAACCGTATTCCCTCGATTTCATCTGGCCATAACCGGTCGCAACGAAATTCACGGTATGCAGGTCGACCGGGCCATTGATTACTTTAAAAACCGTATTCCGCAGGCGGAAGAAGCATGTCTGGCCGAAAATATCTGCAGGGATGCCGTTTGCATCAACATTATCCGGGGAAAAATCGTCATTCGGATCGAACAGGATGACATTGCCAAGGGGATGGCCGCTGATCTGCTTCTTCAACGATTTATGCCAAAATCCGCCATTCAGTTTACCGGCCTGCATATTTTTGAGGTCCGCCGAGCACTGCGGCGTCGTGGCGAAATCTGGCGATTTTCCACTCCGCCCATTATCGAAAGGGATTTCAGCGATCTGTTGTTTCATTGCAAGACCCAGATCAAAACGGGAATGCGTTTTCTGCACAACAAACATACCGGGGAACACATCCTGACGTATCAGGAAGCCGAAGCCATCCGCCGGCTGTTTCCCGATCATACCCATGAAGCCCTGACCCGCATTCAAGAAATCATACAACTGAGGCATATGATCAATCAACAGGGATATCCTGAGTTGAGCTTCCTTGTGCCGGCCGGCCGATCGCCTGATGTGGGGATGCTTGAGAAGGTATTCGAATGTCTCGCCCCCGGGGGCTGCGAAAAAAATGCAGACAAGGGGCCGGAACAAGCTGCCTTCCGAATTAAAGAAGCACAGACATTCTATGACCGGTTTTTACAGGAGTTTGCCGATCAGGCCGGTGCGGAACTGTTGCGTGATGATCCCGGCAACGCTCTCTGGCGGGCGATGGTGCTATGTCGTCTTTATAATATTGACGAGCGTACAACAGCTGAGTGGGCTTTGGGGTTGGGCTCCGAATTTTATCTCAATATCCGGTGGCTTCCCGGAGCCATGATTTCAGGAGATGATATCCGCTTTGAACCGGAAGCTCCAAAGCGAATAAGACGTTTGATCCAATATTACCGGCAATTCAGGAAGGATTTTGTGTCCATCAATGTCGGTTCCATTGTATCGCCGTTAACTGATCGGAACCAAACCGGTGAAGAGCGCGAAGTATTTATCATTACGCTGACCCTTCCGGATGATCGCAGAGATATCCGGCATATCCGCATGAGTAAATGGGACGTGGTCCATCGGATTAAACAGGGGCTTTCCCTTGAACAGGCCATCAATGAGACCCGCCTCTACCGTGATTTTATCCTGGACAGGCTTGCAGCCATCCGGACACTCGGGCTGCCCATTCCGGAATTCAAGCAGATTGATATTGAAGATGAATTCGGAACCGACATTATTCCCGTGTATTATTTTGAGCGGGAATATATCCGCGGTATTGCCACAGACAAAATTCCCTCGTTGTTTTATTCGCGCGCCGGATTTTTTTCCCGGCTCGCCTTATTGCTGGGCCAGGCCGCTGCGGCGAGTCTGGTTGTCGGCAGGATTGATTACCGCTCCAGACAGCTTTATTATGATGATGGTGATGAGATTATCCTTCTAAACACGGCCGGACTGCCGTCCGCCTTTATGCTTCTGGAAACTACCGGGTCATTTAAGGACTGGATGACGCCCGTTGATCAGATGCTTCCCCATTGCCTCGAACATCTGGCCCAGCACATGAGCGAGGCCCGGCAGCAGGGAGTGGATGAGCCGGAATTTTCAAAAGCGGTCGGGGCGTTTGCCGATGGATTAACCCGGGAAATCCGACGGATGCAAGTACTTCTGGATGATCCGGCAAACCGCCTATGGTCCCTGTTTGCGGATCGAAGCTTGGAAACCGGGGGTATCCGGGATCGCTGGGAAGGCGTCCTGAACCGCCTCGGCCGTACCGACGATAAACATTTGGAACGTCTTATTTATAAAAGTCCTTATCTAAAACCGTTTGTCGTATTATAAATGTACGGTTTTGATGGGGTGCCCGTCGATTTTTTTGTTTACCACAGGGTATGTTTTGTCTTATAGACGGAAAACAAAAGCATTCTAAACAAGGAGTTCACATGCAATTCAAAGAAACCGTTTACGCCCGCCGCGCCGTTAATTTTTTTGATCCCCAAAAGGACGTTTCCGGTTATTTGCTAAAGGAGATGATTGAAACCGCCGCCAGAGCCCCCTCCGGGTTTAATATTCAACCATGGAGTCTCATGGTTTTAAAAGATCCGGAGGAAAAAATGCGGTTGCGGAAACTGGCCTGGGATCAACCCAAGGTTTCCGAAGCGCCGGTGACGATGATTGTACTGGCCGACACCGAAGCCTGGATACCGGGAAATCCTTTTGCGGAAAAAAATTTTGCAGAGATGGTCAAGTCCGGCCATATGGAACCGGAGCAGCGGGAATGGTTCGACAATGCCTGCCAGACCCTTTATGGAACCAGTGAGTTGCGGAAGGTTGCCTTTGCATGCAAGAATACCGGTTTTTTCGCCATGAATCTCATGCTGGCCGCCAAGGACCTCGGCATGGATACCCATCCCATGGACGGTTTTGATTTGGAAGGCGTACGAAAGGAATTTCGCATTCCGGAAAATTACTGGATTCCGCTGCTGCTGGCCGTCGGTTATTTCCGCAAAGACCAAGAGCTGTCCCCGCCGAAATGGCGCAAGACATATGATGAAATCGTGGTGCGATTTTGAAAAACAGCCCCCAACGGTTGGTCGAATTATCCAGAAAGCCAATCAATTTTTAGCTAAAGGAGAAACATTTATGTCGGAAAAACCCGTGATGATTTATACCCTGAGCACTTGCAGCCATTGCAAAACCACTAAAAAATTTCTTAATGACTGCAATGTTGAATATGATTTCGTGGATGTGGATCTGTTAAATTACGACGAACGATCCGCCATCCTGGAAGATGTCAAAAAACTAAATCCCAAATGTTCCTTTCCCACCATTGTCATCGGCGATAAGGTTATTGTGGGATTCAAGGAAAAAGAAATCAAGGAGGCGCTGGGGCTTTGATGAACGCGGAAACGCTTTACGAGCGGCTAAAAAAAATGCAGGAACCCAGGGGCTATTTTTTCAACCGGGACAAGGGGCTGGTCATGGATTTGATGGAAGGCCTGCTGGCCAATAAAGAGCGCTACGGTTATATGTGCTGCCCCTGCCGGCTGGCATCGGGAGACCGTGAAAAGGATAAAGACATTATCTGCCCCTGCGACTATCGGGAAAAAGATGTCGAGGAATACGGGAGCTGCTATTGCGCGCTTTATGTTTCCCGGGGCTGGAACGAGGGCAGGGTTCCCCATACATATGTTCCGGAACGGCGCCCCGCGGACCGGTTTTGATGGTATG
Organism: uncultured Desulfobacteraceae bacterium; assembly: GCA_964598885.1. Lineage (GTDB taxonomy): Bacteria > Desulfobacterota > Desulfobacteria > Desulfobacterales > Desulfosalsimonadaceae > SURF-33. The sequence goes on from CAZRES010000118.1 coordinate 4,057, forward strand.
GGCATGAAAGGACCCCTGCCGGAACATCAAACCGTGGATATCGGCGATGCAAAGCTTCAGTATCTGATGTATGACGGCCCGGGGCCGACCTTGATCATGATGCACGCCACCGGTTTTCTACCGTGGCTGTGGCATCCCATCGCCCGGCAGCTAAATGAGCAGTGCCGAATCATCTGCCCGTATTTCTGCGATCACCGGGAAGCCGACCCCGAACAGGGCGGGTTTGACTGGGTGCTGCTTGCCGAGGACCTGGTCACGCTCTGTCGATCTCTGGATATCAAGAAACCCTTCCTAGTGGGCCATTCCATGGGCGGTGCGGTCATGAGCATTGCCGTGGGCCGGTTTGGAATGAGCGCGGCCGGGATGGTTCTGATTGAGCCGATTTTTTTGCCCCGGGAATTTTATGCCATTTCGTTGCGCGTGGAAGATCATCCCCTGGCCGGCAAGTCCATCAAACGCCGCAATCACTGGGAAAATATCGAAGAAGCACGTCAATATCTGTTATCCAAGCCGTTTTTCCGGACATGGGATGAAGAGATGCTTGATCTATATCTGGCTTACGGCATGGTTCCATCCGATAACGGCGGCCTGGAGCTGGCCTGCCATCCCCGGAAGGAAGCCGCGCTATTTATGGGGGGTTCGGGATATGATCCCTGGCCCATTCTGCCGAAAATACCTTGCCCGGTTTTGGTCCTGGAAGGGGAGCTAACGGAAAACAAAGGCGTGATTGATTTCAAAAAAATTGCTGATACCGTACCGCAGGGACAATACCGCAGCATCCCGGGGGCCGGGCATTTGATTCCCATGGAAAAACCCGAAGAAACTATTGATATGATCCGATGGTTTTTATCGCCAAAAGAACGTTGAACCCTGATGATTTGATCTCAAGGGGTTATGGGTTTTTGGGCCAGAAGGCAGGCCCATCCATGCCGGTGGGGCCGGCCGTGGGAGGTGTCGGGTTCGATTCCCTCGTAATAAAAACGCACGTGAAGATCGGAAAACAACCGAAGCAACTCCCCCCGGTCGAAATAATGCGTCATGCAATCGGCGGTGTCCGACACCGTGTCCGGCGGGAGATCCAATGGGCTCTGCCGAAGTAGAAATCCCGGATCATCAACGGTGAACACGCTGGCATATAACATCCCGCCGGGTTTCAGGCCGGCCCGGATGGTTTGGGCCAGCCGGATGCGCAGCCCGTCATCGAGATGGTCAAGGATGGTGGCGGCCACCATAACGTCGAAGCGGTTTGGCCTGGATTCGAATACATCGACGTCCATGGTTTGGGCATGGATATCAAGGCGCTGTTCTTTTGCCACGGCATTGAGCTTTTCCACCCCGGCCGAGGCCCCGTCGATAGCCGTTACCCGGCATCCTTTTCGGGCCAGATAAAGACTGTACCGTCCTTCGCCGCATCCCAGGTCCAGCGCGGTTTTGCCGGAAAGATTCCTGTTGGTAAAGAAATCCGTGAATTCTGCTCTCAGGTCCATGCCGTAATAAAAGGAAGGATTACGGTAGACGCTGTTGAATCTGGAAATGTGGGATTGTTTCATAGCCTTACCTTATTGTTTCCATGGACTTCCGTCAACTTCAAAACGACCGGAATATCGACCATATGATGAACATTACCTTGACTTGACCATGTCCATCCGTTATTTTTCGCCAACTGAAGTATGTTGAACCTTGATTCCATCGATAACCACCAGCGAATAAAATGATATGCAATCAAACTTTGATCCTTTGTCGCTGATTGTCCCCGCCGTCCATGCGGCCTTCATGGCCGGCCGCCGGGTGCTTGAAATCTACGGGCAGGATTTTTCCGTAGAAACCAAACCCGATGATTCGCCTCTGACCCTAGCCGACAAAGAGGCGCACGATATCATCGTCTCGCGGCTCCGGCCTTTCGGGGTGCCGATCTTAAGCGAAGAAGGGCGGAATATCCCCTATGCGCAGCGCTCTGGCTGGGACCGGTTCTGGATGGTGGACCCCCTTGACGGGACCAAGGAATTTATCAAGAAAAACGGTGAGTTTACAATTAATATCGCCTTGGTTCGTCATCAATATCCGATCATGGGTGTTGTTTATGTGCCGGTACGGAGGCGACTGTATTACGCGGCCGCCGGCCTCGGGTCGTTTCGATACGATATTGCTGATGAAACCGCAGTCCCCCATGGTTCTCTGGAAGCGCTGACGGCGTCTTCCCGCCGGTTAAACGCTCATGAAACCGGCGATCGGTCGTATACCATTGTCGGCAGCCGGTCCCATGCCACTCCGGAACTGGAGTCCTTTGTTGCCCAGAAACGACAGGAATACCGCACCGTGGAATTTCTTTCAGCCGGCAGTTCCTTGAAATTCTGTCTGGTGGCCGAAGGGCGGGCCGATGTGTATCCGCGAATGGGACCGACCATGGAATGGGATACGGCTGCCGGTCATGTAGTGGCCGAGCAGGCCGGAGCTCCGGTCTTCCGGCTGGACAATGGAAAACCGCTGCTTTATAACAAGCCTGATTTGCGGAATCCCTGGTTTCTTGTCGCCAGGGCAAAACAACCATAGAGGAAGATGATATGTACGATGCCCCGTATGACGCCCATGGCGGTTCATTGATCAATCTTGTGGTTGATGACGCCCGCTCCGATCTATTGAAAAACATCGTGCTCAATCTGCCGGAAATTTCTCTTAATGACCGGCAGATGTGTGATCTCGAGCTGCTGGCAACCGGCGGGTTTTCGCCCCTGACCGGATTCATGATTCGTTCGGACTACGAGTCCGTGCTCGATCGGATGCGCCTGCAGGACAACAGCCTATGGCCTCTGCCGATTTGTCTGGATGTGTCCGAACAAAAGGCATCGGTCCTGGAGGTCGGGCAGTCCGTTGCCCTGCGGGATCCCGAGGGGTTTTTGCTGGCGGTAATGCATATCGAAGACATCTGGCCGGTCGACCATGAAAAAGAAGCCCGCATGGTTTATCAGACCATGGATAAATGTCATCCCGGTGTGGCTTATCTTTTAGAAAAAACCGGTGATTATTATGTCGGCGGCCAGCTGGAGGTGATTTCCTGTCCCCTGCATTTTGATTTCAAACAGTTGCGCATGACGCCCGAGGAGATCCGGGCGATCTATGCCAAGCTCGGGTGGTCCCGGGTGGTGGGCTTTCAGACGCCCAATCCCCTGCATCGGTTTCAGTTTGAAATGACCATGCGCGCCATGCACCAGGCCAGAGCCAACCTGCTGCTCATGCCCGTAGCCGGCATGACCCGTCCGGGTGATTTTGATCATTATACCCGGGTCCGCTGTTATCAGGCCGTTGCCGGACATTATCCGCCTGATTCCACCACCATGACCCTGCTGCCGCTGGCCATGCGTCTTTCCGGTCCCCGGGATGCGGTTCTGGATGCCATTATCGCGCGGAACTACGGCTGCACCCATTTTATCGTTGGCCACGACCATGCCAGTCCGGGCCGGGATAAGAATGGAAATCCCTTTTATGAATGCGGCCTGGCCCGAAACGCGGCAAAAGAATTCAGCAGCGAGATCGGGGTGGAAATCGTACCTTTCGAAGAAATCGTCTATCTTCCTTTTGAGGACGAGTACCGATCCATCAATGAGATATCCGAGGGGACGCAGACCATTTCCCTGACCGGATCCGATATTCGTCTTCGCATCCGGGAAGGCCGCCGCATTCCCGAGTGGGCGACATTTCCGGAGGTTATCGCCGAACTGCAGAAAGCATTTCCTCCCCCGCGGCGCCAGGGATTCACGGTCTTTCTCACCGGACTTTCCGGCGCCGGAAAATCCACCATCGCCCAGGTGCTTTTGTCGCGATTTCTTGAAATCGGCGATCGGCCGGTGACCCTGTTGGACGGCGACATCGTCCGCCGGAATCTTTCCAGTGAACTGTCCTTTTCCAAGGAACACCGGGACATCAATGTTCGGCGCATCGGATTTGTGGCCAGTGAAATCACCAAGAACCGCGGTATCGCGATCTGCGCGCCCATCGCACCGTATGAATATACCCGTCGGGAAATCCGCAGGATCATCGATGCATATGGCGGATTTATCGAAGTCCATGTGTCTACGCCCATTGATGAGTGTGAGCGCCGGGACCGCAAGGGGATGTATGCCAAGGCCAGGGCCGGACTGGTCAAAGGGTTCACGGGTGTGGATGATCCGTATGAAGCTCCGGTTCATCCGGAACTCCGAATCGATACCAGCAACATGACGCCCGTGGAAGCCGCTCAGGAAATTCTTCTGTTTTTGGGCAAGAAAGGATATATATGATCATGTCGGAAACCCAACCAACCATCGCCGTTATCGGTCTTGGATATGTGGGCTTGCCCGTTGCCGTTGCTTTTGGTGAAAAATATCGCACCATCGGATATGATGTCAAAGAAAGCGCCATTGCGGCCTATCGGATGTATCGGGATCCTGCCGGTGAACTGACGCCGGAAGAACTCCAGGCCGCGCGCTTGCTGACATATACCAGTAATCCCCGGCGTCTGAGCGCAGCAGACGTGATTATCGTGGCGGTTCCCACTCCCATTGACAACGCCCGTCAACCGGATCTGAAACCGTTGGCCGGCGCCGCGGAAGCCGCCGGGAGCCATATGCGCAAAGGCGCCGTGGTGGTGTTCGAGTCCACGGTTTATCCGGGTACCACCGAAGAGGTCTGTGTTCCCATTCTGGAAACCATGTCCGGGTTGAAGTGGAAAACCGATTTTAATGTCGGCTATTCTCCCGAGCGGATCAACCCGGGCGATAAAACCCATACTTTGGCCACGGTGATCAAGGTGGTTGCCGGCGATACCGAAGAAACTCTGGACCGTCTGGCACAGCTTTACGGCTCCATTATCCCGGCCGGCGTCTATCGTGCTCCCAGCATCAAATGCGCCGAAGCCGCCAAGGTGATTGAGAACACCCAGCGGGATCTTAATATCGCTCTGATGAACGAATTATCCCTTATTTTCGATAAACTCGACATCGACACCATGGATGTGCTCAATGCCGCGGGGACCAAGTGGAATTTTCTGCCGTTCCGGCCCGGCCTGGTGGGGGGGCACTGCATCGGCGTGGACCCGTATTATCTGACCTATAAAGCCGAAACCCTGGGCTATCATCCCCAGGTCATTCTGGCGGGCCGCCGGATTAACGATAACATGGGCAAATTCATCGCGGAAAAAACCATCAAGCTCATGAGCAGTTCCTGCCGGAAGCTCAAAGACGCAAAAATTGCGATTCTCGGTCTCACGTTCAAGGAGGATTGTGCGGATCTCCGCAACTCACGGGTCGTGGATATTATCGAGGAGCTCAGATCGTTTTGCATCACCCCCCTTGTTCACGATCCATTGGCGGATCCAAAAGAAGCTAAGCAAATCCTGGGTGTGGACCTTTCTCCATTTTCCGAAATAACCGGTCTTGACGCCATGATCATTGCCGTCGGGCACCAGGCATATCGGATAATGTCCCCGGAAGATCTTGTCGGGTGCTTGAACCCGGAAGGTTCCATCGTTGATGTAAAATCGATACT
>CAZRES010000119.1:0-9328 GCA_964598885.1 uncultured Desulfobacteraceae bacterium
TGCTGGCGCCCATGGTGATATTGACGCCGTATTTTTCCACGATCATGCGAATGGCGTCCAGGGCGATCTTGCCGGCCTCCCACTTGGCTCCCAGGGTCAGCACCAGGCAGTCGATGACCACATCTTCGGCCGGAATTCCGATTTTGGCGGCTTCATCCATGATGCGGTCCGCGTTGGCCAGACGCTCTTCGGCGGTGTTGGGAATGCCGGCATCGCCGGAAACCAGACCGATCACCGCAGCCCCATACTGCTTGATGAGGGGCAGCACTTCCCGGAGGCTCTTGGTTTCCGCTGAAACACTGTTGACCAGGGGTTTGGCGCCGTCCTTGCAGTAAGACGCAAGGGCTGCTTCAAGGACTTTGGGATTGGGGGTGTCAATGCAGATGCAGGGATCATCCGCCGCATCCCGGACTTCCTTGATCATCTGGACCATCAGGGCGGCTTCGTCGGCCCGGGGAAGCCCGGCATTTACGTCCAGAATGGCGGCGCCTGCCGCAATCTGGGCTTTGGCATCCCGGCGCACCATGTCGAATTTGCCTTCTTTCAGTTCGGCCTGAAGGACTTTCCGGCCGGTGGGGTTGATGCGCTCGCCGATGATGACATATCCCTTGTCCCGGGATATGGCGACCTGTTTTTTGGGTGATTTGATAATAGTTGTCAGGTTTTTGGTCATGTTCTTTTCTCCTTGGGGTTATGGTAACCATATCCGATGCAACAGTGCTCCATCTGCTTAACGGATACGGGGCTAAAATTTTCGTGGCGGCCGGAAATCCTTTTGAGACTCCAGGCCGCCACGGTGATGCAATAAACTAACGTTTTGAAGCGTTAGGGATTAGAAGACTTCTCCTCCGTACAGAATTTTCGATCCTTTTTCCGTGATGGCTTCTTTATAGGGATCAGATTTCTGGAAGGTGCCGGGGATCAGTTTGAAATGGCCGTGGCGGTTGACCATGGGATAGCCATGCTCCAGCCAGCCCCGGAAGCCGTCGGTAATATTGTAGATGGGGCCGGTATAGCCCATGTCGATCATGTGTTTTTTCATAAACGCGCCGCGAATGGCGCCGTCCGGTGGGGAACCGCTTTTGCACAGAAGATAATAGGTGGCATTGGCCTTGGGCGCCACATGGGGCAGGTACCAGTAGCTCAGACCCAGGTCAGCGGAAACGGATCCGGGAATGCGGCCTTGATGGAATTCATGCTCGAAACGGGTATCGATCAGGATATGGTCGGGATCCTTCCATTTTTCCTCTTCCACCCAGACTTTATGAAAATCTTTGGCGCTCATGCCGATTCCGTACTGCCAGAACACCGGCAGCCAGACGTTTTTGCCGTTCTGGTAGAGCTGGGCCGCGGTCAACACTTCACCTTCTTTGGCGACCATGCGATCCTTAACCATGGTTTTGTCAAGAACATACGGGCCTTCGCCCATTCTCTTCAGTTCATCGTCGCTCCAGGGTTGCTTGAGAAATTTTGCAACCTCTTCTTCGGTCCAGTCATAATAGCACTGACCGAAATGGTTGGGATCATTCGGCGTCGCATCCGGCTGGATGTTCACCCGGTCATTGGCCATGGCATTGCCGGCAAACGCCAGGGCAACCATGAGTGTAATGATCAGTGTCAGGGTCTTTTTCATTTGTTCCTCCCTTTTGCATGAATAATAGAGTGCTTGGAATGTGATAATGGCATAATGTGTCTCATCAATACGTTTTTACATCTTATCAGCGAGAATTTCACCCCCTTTCAGATAAACGTTTGTCCCACATTGTCATTGTCTGACCGCAAATCGGCCGGGATTGTGAGTATACCGCCGGCTGATAATGGCGGAGCAACACTTCGCCACCGGCACTATCTGCGAATTATCCGCACCCAACGGGGAGCCGTCCGTCGGAAGCCCCGTCTTTGAAATAGCTGAGGATATCAAGGATATCCTGGGAAGAGAGTTTTTCCCATTTTTCCGCGCAGGGATAGGTGGAATAGGTTTCCTTTTCAAATGCCGTTTCCCATTCCGCCTTGGACCGGGTCACCGGATTCAGGTCTTCGGCTTCTCCGGCTCCGCTGTGGCAGGACCGGCAGTTCTGGGAAAACAGCATTCTGCCTTTCCGGACATTTCCTTCCGCGGCAATGGCAACAGCCACGAAGCACAATGTCACAAGGCAGATGGTTGCCGCAAGAATTATCTTTTTGCCTTTGCTATTCATGTCGATCTGCTCCTTATTGAAAGTTTTGTGGATAATGGTTCAATCAACCAGAATCACAATACCAGATACCGGTCACATTCTTCAAGCATTTCGGCATTGCGCGCCTGGGTGGCGAAATCCTTAAACCCGACGCCGGGAACATCGCCGGTGAGTTTATAAGCCCGGAAACTGACATCGCATACCGACAGTTTGGCCTTTCCGACGAGTTTTTCAAAGTCCGGCGACTGGGTCAGGTAAACGCCGTATCCTGAAAAAAAGATTTTGACTTCCTTGCCCTTTGCATGGGCGGCTTCGGTCAACGAAATAACGTAATCAAGATGTTTGTCCGAACTGACTAAAATACCTAATGTATCGGCCATTGATTGTTTTCCTTTATTTGTTCAAATGCGTATTCAAATCCAGCATATGAGTTCGCGCGTTTCCGATAAATTGTCGGTAACGGTCAAAACTCCGATGATGCCGATGCCTTACCACCAGGAAATCACCTTGTCGTGGCGGAAGATGGCGTCTACGAGTTCGGCCCAGTCGACATTCCCTTCATACAGGGAAACGACCGTGTCAGTCTCGTCGGTGGAAAACGCCTGGATAAAGCGCTCGACCATTTCATCGGGCTGGGACCGGACAATATTGAGTGTGGACATAAAACAGCTCCTTGTTTTTTTAAAAGGGAATCACAAATCTTGCTTGTTTGACGCGCTCGATAATATCTTCCAGGGAGGCGTATTGAAATCCATATTTCTCGACGTTTGCCTTATTATTGGAGAAGCGTTCGCCTTCCATTTCATCGATGAATTCCATGTTATCGTGATAGGCTTCATCCATTACGGCAATTTCGTGATTGAGCACATACATGTGAACTTCGGATGCTTCCAGCAGCAGTCCAAGGCTGGTTCGCAGGCCTTCGTACTGTTGTTTGACGTCTTTGATCAAAACGGCTACGGCAGACATGGTTTATCCTTTCTTGATGAGGTAGCGGGTATGGCCTTCGGCAACATCCTCTAAAGTAAGAAGCTCATGGCCTCCCTTTTTTACAAAAGCCGGAATGTCGTTTTTGGAACCCGGGTCGGTTCCCCATACCTCCAGAACGGTTCCGGAAGCCATGTCTTTGAGCGTTTTTTTTGTTTTGAGCATGGGCATGGGGCAGGTCAGGCCCCTGGCGTCCAGCAGCTTGTCAGCTTTGATATCGTTCATGCTATCGTTAACTCCTTTCTGTTCTTGCGTTTCTTTTTCATTGGTTATCGGGTTAAAAAATGACGAATTTCTCGGATTTTTCGTTCCATGCGGCAATCAACACCCACAGGAGGAAAAAGATTCCATAGAGAGGAAGCGTCCACTGCCATGAAAAAACAGCGGGCAGATAAACGGCGCTGCCGAGTTTATCAAACCATCCGGCGTTTTGGAGCAGGGGGTAAAAAAAGGACATGGAAAGACAAAAGGGCACCAGTGTCACCCAGAGTTTCGTGTTTCCTTCACCGGCGCGCCACAGCGTGCTGCTCCCGCATCCGCCGGCCAATACCATTCCAAAACCGAAAATAATGCCCCCGCCGACTCCGCCCAGCCAGAAGCGGTTATAGACACCCAGCCCCTCATCGGCAATATAGAGCCATTTCAAAACAGCCATGAGCAGGGCATAGACCACGATGCTCAGGGCCACCGCCCGCAACATTTTCCATTCCCCGGTCATGAAAAAATCTCGAAAAGCCGCGACAAAACAGAAACGGGAACGGTGCATCACCAGTCCGATCAACATTCCCAGAAATAAAAATCCGCCCATTGAGGTTTGATCCATGGCGCCGTATACATAAAACAGGATCACAATTAGTATAATGATGCCGCCGCCGATATAGGGCTGAATCCGTTTCCAGTCGATTTTTCCGCTCTTTTCCGCCGGAGCCGCCGGAGCCTTTGAAGGAAATTTTTCAATTTCCCACAGCAGATAGCGCAAGGCGAGATAAGAACCGATGATCATTCCGGCCATCATGGCAAAACCGCTGGCAGAAAAGGTTCCGATCGCAATATAGAATCCACCCACGTTGCATCCCGCGGCCAGCACCGACCCGAAACCCATGAGAACGCCGCCAACCAGAGCTTTGGCGTATTCGATGCCGGGCTGGCGGTTAAACCGCCATTGGCGTGCCAGCAGCGAGGATGCCAATGCTCCGCCGAGAAGACCGATATTTGAAAGGGAAAAGTTGTGCATTAAAGGGGACAGGGGCCTTTCCGATACCATTCCAATACCGTAAAAGAACCAGTCGCCCCAGTTACGGTATCCGGCGATCACCCCCCATGGGTTGCGCCAGAGTACATAGATCATAGCGATTACGGCGAGCAGGAGACCGGCAATCCAAGGGGGCCAGTCCTTATCAAACAAAGCTGAATAGAGGTTTTTGCCCTCTTCCTTGGTGCTGCTTACAAAACTGTCTTCACTCACGTCTACCTCCTTGCCCGTCATTCTTGCATTGAAGTCGTTTATATTTTGTGATATATCTCATTTCTTTGTGTTTAGAGACACAAAACAGCTTCATACGTTGTTGATCTTGAGTTATCCCGTAAATCAGTTAACGTGTCAAGGAAAAATTGTAGTCCAATCCTTACATGCATTTGGCGAAGGGTTATATGCGTCATGCACAATTTTACGCCCAACCGGTAATATTTTTTTATGTGTTTTCAAAATAATACATATTGGTTAGCCTGTCAAGACGACAGCCCTCCTGACAGGCCGCATTCCTGCATCACTTCAGGAGGATACCGCGCCCATGATGGTCAGGATAAGGATTCCGCCGGCAATGATCCCACCGCAGATCAGGACCAGGATGCGGCCCCGCCGACTCTTGTCGATAAAGGGAATGGCTCCCAGCACCACCATCACCACCCCCGGCAGCAGAATGCTGCCGATGACGGTCCATCGTCCGGGAAAATAGCGGATTAGTTCATAGATCCACAAAAAATACCATTCGGGTTTGGGTCGGAATGGAAGAGAAAGGTCGATCCGGCGACCCATATCGGCCGGAAAAAGCAGAGATAAAAGGGCAACGACTTCCACAGTGAAAAAAATAACCAGAAGAATTTCTAGAAAATAATCGGGATAAAATGTTTTGCGCCGCTGCTTCATTTTAGAGGCCTCCCTTGATCCCCTGGTGTTTGACCAGATGGAAATGGATCCAGAGCAGCAGGCACATCAGCAATGGCAGAACAATGACGTGGAGCGCGTAAAAACGCGTGAGGGTGGCGCCGGTGACGTCGGCTCCCCCCCGGAGCATCGCCATGAGCGTCGGTCCCACCCAGGGGATCTCACCGGCCATGGCCGTGCCTACCTGGGTTGCCCAGTATGCTTTTTGATCCCATGGCAGCAGATAACCGGTAAAACCGGACGTCAGCGCCACCACCAGGGTCAGCACGCCCACAACCCAGTTAAATTCGCGGGGATGGCGGTATGCCTTGTAAATAAACACGCGGACCGTATGGAGCACAATGGCCACGATAAACAGATGGGCCGACCACTTGTGAAGGGATCGAACAAACCCCCCGAGTCGAACCTCCTGGTGAAGATCGCCGATGCTCCGATAGGCATCCGCTTCCGAGGGGATGTAATACATTGCCAGCATAAACCCCGTGGCATAAAGCAGCAAAAAAAGGAAAAAGGCGATTCCGCCCAGACAGAAAAAGTAATTCACCCCTTCCGGGAGAGCGCGCTGAAAAAGCCGGCGGTGCGGTTTTTTGATATTAAAGAAGCGATCGGACAGATCAAGGAACCACCCCATGTCTATACCTCTATACCGACATAAATCCTTTTATTTTCGGTAAACAGCGGAAGCCGTGCCAGCGGAGCTCTTGGCGGGCCGGCGACAACCTGTCCCTGCATATCATACTGGCCGCCGTGGCAGGGGCAAAGAAATCGCTTTTTTGACCAGTGCCAGGAAACCAGACACCCCAGGTGGGTGCAGACCGGAGAAAGACAGAAGAGTTCTGCTTCTGTCTGCACTAAAAAGATGTTGCGCTCCACGGTGGTCTCCCCGCGGGGAAATTCCACGGGATAGGCACGTACTCCCCTTCCCGGCAGATCCTGAATATCGCAGACCGGAACCCGGATGACCTTTTTTTCGCGGATGCCGCGGGGAGTAATAAACAATGCCAGAATCACCGCCGCGGCGGTGCCAAGCAGAAGAATAAAGAGTTTGATCAGGCGTTCGGCAAAGGTCCGCCGATCCATGGGTTCGGAAGACGATTTCATGGCTGGTTGTTTATCCATTGCGACAATGCAGCGAGCGGTTCCGGCTTTTCATAACCGTGAAGAGCCGCGGCCCGGAGATCCCGGTACCGACGGTGGCCATCCAGCTCCCGGCGGCGCGCCTTTGCGTCGACGGTTTCGATCTGCCGCAAACGCTGTTCATATAACAGACGCGATTCGGAAACCCGAGAAGGGGTCCCCGGAATCCTGAAATCGCCCGGGGCCCGCCAGGAATCCTTTACATATAACCAGGAAGCAAAAGCGCTTAACTCATATCCCTCAAAGGGAGTCACGGTACTGTCGGCCCGCAGGTCTTTTATCATCAGGCCTTGGTCGTCGGCCACGATTTCATAATTCCCCGTGAAGGTTTCCAGGGCGCCCTGGTCCTCCATAAACTCCCATTCGGAACGGGTGCGCTGCTGATCCTGATGGCAGGAGTCGCAATTCCGGCTCGGTCCGAATGGGTGGGCGACCTGCTGAAATTCAAGCCACAGCAGGTGGTTATTGTTAGACGGCAATCCGTCCACCGTACCGATAACATAATACGGATCGCGGGTTTCCCCCTCGGGCCAGCGGAAACGGATGCGTTCCGCGGGGGGCACCTGGTTCTTGATATTGCCCACCGCGTGGGGCATGACCTTGACCGGCATCCAGATGCCATTTTGATCTTGCATCAGAATGGGCGGACTCTGGATACCATAATACAGTCCGTATTTATAAAACGGATTCCAGTCATATCCGACATAACCAGGTCCCCAGATGGTCAACTGATATCCCCCGAGTTCGTTGACGTGGCAGGAGGCGCAGTTCATATTTTTGTGAATGCTTTTTCCATGGGCTTCTTCAACCGCCACATGGCACCCTCCGCATGTGGCCCGGCGTTCCATATCGCCCATTCCTTTTTCGCCCATGAGATGGCAATCAATGCAGGCGATGTCCAGATCGTAATGCACATCCGCTTTCATGCCAAAGGGAATGGCGTAATCACCGCCCACATACGTTTCCCCCCGACGGCTGTGTGCGGCGCCGGCATGGCACATACTGGTGCTCCGCCCTCCGCCGCCGCAGGTTTCCGGCGATGGTTCCCGTCTGAAATGGTGGGCCTCACCGGTTTTGGGAGTGTAATGGCAATCAAGGCATCCGGTATGGCAGGTGTTGCAGATCCGCTGGCGGAATTCAGCCTGTTCACGGGAAAAATCCATGTTCAGGTTCGCGGCAATGCGCTCGGTGTTGGCATAATCAAATTCCGTGGCGTCTAAAACTTCCGGGGGCGGCAGATCGGCAAAAGACGGGCCGCAGTTGTGGGGACCATAGGGATCGGTCCATGTGCGCATGGTCCGCTGCCGGAAGTTGGTGCCCATTATTGTCGTGATGAACTGCTTTACCTGATCGGCATGACAACCGGACTTTCCGCAGGTGCGGCGGGCGATGTCCGGGTCAAAATTGTATGTTTCCGGATCGCGGTCATGCCAGAGCAGGTTGCGCACCGGAAGAGTCGCAAGACGGCCGTCGCGTTCGATTTTGGGAAGCAGTTCAAAGATGCGGTTGTCGCCGGTACGGGCCAGGGCGCCGGGATAATGCGTTTTTCGATCCTTGGGAAGCAGATCTTCGCCCACAATGATCATTTTCAGCATTCCCTGATGCGCCTTGTCTTTGTCTTTGGCGCGTCCGTCTCCCAGATGGCAGTCCCGGCATTCCGCAAGGTAACAGCCGCTCTGGCCGGCCGCCATTTCAGGAGTGACTACCAGATCCGGGTAGCCGAGACGCGTCATTTCCTCAACGTCGGAATGACAACTGATGCACGTGGCTGAGCTTTGCCGCCACGATCGATGTCCGGCGAAACTCAACAGGATCAATGCTTGCAGAAGGATCAAAACGACCCATTTTGTATTGATGGTGGAACTGAGTGTACCCAGCGGTTTATGCAACATGTCGATTTATGAAAAGATATTGTTATGTTAAGAAAAACTATTTCAGATTACGGTTTTGGTGTCAAGTCAAAAGAAAATTCCCTCCCCCCCATGCTCTTTATTTTTCTTGAATTTTTTATTTGCATGTGATTGATTAAAAAATTTTGAGTTTTGAATTTGGGAGTTGGAAAAGTATAATATGCCATGCGGGCTGCGATTGCCCGGCCTGAGGGCTTCCGGGAATTTACCGCGATGCAGATGCCGGGAAAAACCGTGCAAGAAAAATCCATCGTTTTCTTACGATAGACACAAAACATGTCGTATCCATTATGCATAATTGATGAATTTGGGGATGGCGGACGCCGTAACATCGGAAATTCCGATTTTGTTGCCACACTCAGCCCGTTATGGCGCAAGGATATCGTCAAATATAGCCCATGGCGATTGGTGGAAAGCGATCGTTTGGCCCCAGGGCGTTGCGGAAAAAAATGGATATCGGACGGGCCCTCCACGAAGACCCGCATCCTTATCAGCGGCGAATGCTCCTCCAGCATGGATGTGGCATGGCGCTGCGTCGAAGGTGATGATTTTTCCGCCTGGGATTCGGTACTGGCGGTATCCCAGACGGCCGGCCGGGGAAGGCACGGCCGGATCTGGATCTCGCCGCCGGGGAATCTTCATGCGGCCTGGCGCTGGCCCGCCTTAACCAAAGAAAATTTTCCCGACCCGGATTGGAAAAACATGATATCCTTGCTGGCGGGTTATGTCATCGCAAAGGCGCTGCAGGAACTCTCCGGCATTGATATCCGTCTGAAATGGCCGAACGATCTGCTGGCCGGCGATCGAAAGATCGGAGGGATTCTCACGGAAATCCGATCGGATCTCGTGATCGTGGGAATCGGCATCAATATTAACGCCTGCCCGACGGATGCGGATCTGCGGCATGGTTCCGCCGTGCCGGCAACCCACCTTGAACGGGAAGGGGTTTGTGT
>CAZRES010000120.1:0-5888 GCA_964598885.1 uncultured Desulfobacteraceae bacterium
CGCTCTTGTTTGCCTCGTAGAAACATTTTTCGCAGTAATCACCCATCTTGCGGATATAGTTGGCCGAGGCGATATAGGGCTTGGTGGCCACGATCCCGCCGTCGGCAAACTGGCTCATACCCCGGGTATTGACGATTTCCACCCATTGAACGGCATCCATGTATATTCCCAGGTACCAGGCATCCACTGCGTCGGGATGGACTCCCGCCAGCAGGGCGAAATTGCCGGTCAGCATGAGCCGTTGAATATGATGGGCATAGGCGTAATCGAGAGACTGGCGGATGGCGGCGCGCATGCAGTTCATGCGCGTATCCCCGGTCCAGTAAAAATCAGGCAGGGGATTGTTGTGTCCGAAGTAATTCAGTGTTTCATATTCCGGCATCTGATCCCAGTAAATCCCGCGCACAAACTCCCGCCAGCCCAGAATCTGACGGATGAAGCCTTCCAGTGGTTCAATGGCGATTTTGCTTCCGGCCGCCTGGGCCTGCCGGAGCGCCGCGTCGATGACTTCCATGGGGTGGAGCATTTTTGTATTGAGCGCAAACGACAGCCGTGAATGAAACATGGACCAGCTCCGGTCGCTCATGGCATCCTGGTAGACGCCGAAATACGGCAGTCGCTTCTGCATGAAATCGTCCATCTGCGCAAGGGCCTGTTTTCGGGTCACCGGCCAGATCAAGTGTTTTGGATCAATGGCCCCGATGGTTTTGACGCCGGACGTTGATATCATGTCAACGATATCCGAAACATCATTGTCAAAGGCCATGGGAGCGGGAATCGTTACGGCGCCGTCATAACGGCCGCGGTTGGACGCGTCATAATTCCATTTGCCTCCCACAGGCCGGCCGTTTTCCATGAGGATGTTGTGTTTTTTGCGCATATAGCGATAAAACGATTCCATGAGAAAACGCTTTTTGCCCATAAAAAAACGGCCCACCGCCTTTCTGTCCGTCAGGAAATGCTCCGACGCAACAACATTGACGGGCACCGGCAGGCGCGATGCCGCCTGCTTGAGCAACTGATCCATGCGGTATTCATCGGGAAGCTGGTACTCAAAAAGGCTGAATCCTTTTTCCTGAATCAGATGCTGCACGTTTTCTTCGATGCTTTGGGTATTTTCCGGGTCGTCAAGCCGGAAATAAAACACCTGGTGGCCTTTTTTGACAAGCTCATGGGCAAAATGGCGCATGGCGGCAAAAAAACCGGCAACCTTCTGGATGTGGTGCACGGCATAATCGGTTTCCTGCCGGACTTCCATGATGGTGTAGGCAATATGCGGGCGGGGTCGATCAAACCATGGGTGGGAGCTGTTGAGCTGATCGCCCAGGATTAACCGAAGGGTTTTTTGTTCCGTCATGGTCACTCCCGGCTGTACACGTTAACAGCTCATGTGGTTACGGTAACCAGGCCAAGATATCCGTCCACGGTCACCACCGCGCCGGCAGGGATGCGGTCAACGGCGTCGGGAATGCCGGTCACGCATGGAATGCCGTATTCACGGGCGATGATGGCCCCGTGGATCAGCATGCCGCCGCGCCGCTCGACAATGGCGACGGTCATGGGGATGACAAACGTGATATTCGGATCCACGGCATCGCAGACCAGCACATCGCCGGCCTGCACGCCAAACAGGTCCTTGCTGGTTTTAATCACCCGGGCCGGGCCTACGGCTATGCCCGGGCTTGCCGGCTGTCCGGACAACTGCCGGGTGCGGACGTCCCGCGGACGCTCCGGCATTGGTTCGGACGGCGCGCTTTTGCTTTCCGGCGGCACGTAATCCGGGTCCGTGAGCCCAAGAACCAGGTCTGGCGTTTCAAGGGCTGCCGGATTAATGCCGAATTTTTCGGCAACACGCTGCCGTGCCGCTTTGACCGCGCGCATCAACTGCGCCTCCATGCGGCCCAGATGAATGTTGTCGTCATCGCGCAGCCGGTAGCTCGCCCGGCCGATGTCCAGGAGTTCGGCGGCAAGGGCCCGGCGATCGGCCGGGAATTTTTCGATGTATGCCGCTTCCAGTTCCTGCGGGCTTTTCCGGTTTGCCGTTCCATTTGCCGCTTTTGATGTGATGGCCTGCCGGGACATGGTGAGCAGCAAACGGAACAGTCCCGGCCTTCCCTCCTTGCCGTCACCGGCCAGGGAAAACAGCATTTCATAAGATTGGGCGAACTCATGGAAAAATTTTGCAAATTCGCTGTCCGCCGGCGGCATTTGCCCGGCTTCCAGGGCGGCGGCAAGGGCCGGGTCATCTCTTAGCATATTCGCCAGTTGCGCCAGCATGCGGTTCCGGCGGAGGCTTTCCAGATCCGCCCCCTTGAGCAGATCCATAAATTCGTAAGGGTTTTCCGGGGTCAGAAGGTCGTTGTAAACCTGGCCAAACAGCCGCATGCCGTGGGCAAACGGGATAAATTCATCGTGGTAGACGTTGTTCCACTTGTCAAAGACGCGCTGCCTTTCCAAAAGCGCGTCGGCCAGCTCCCGGTCTGAAAGCGGATCAACGTCTGCTTCGGCAAGACGCGCCGCCTCATCCTGCATGGCCGGGATGTGCACCTGCTCGATCCGACCGCGCAGGGCTTTCAGGTTGTCAAAACTGCGGTGAAGACTGATATACCAGGACCGCTGGTCGTCAGCGCCACCGGTGCTTCCGGTGGTAATGGGCCTTGCCTGCATCACATGCAGTGTTTTGCCGGCAATGGTCCACTCCATGTCCTGAGGGCCGTGGAAAACCGTTTCCATCCGAAGCCCCAATTCCCACAAATTCTTTATATCAGAGGAAGTCAGCGGCGGAATGGCTGCCAGGGCCGGATCAACGGGGCCAAGCGCTGCCCCGCCGGGAACGGGCACCACCATTTGACCGCGCGCCGCGGGCGGCTGGTGGGAAATAATCTTGCCGGTTGATTTGTTGACAAACCAGCGGTCCGGCTCCACAGCGCCGTCGACCAGCCCCTGATTCTGACCGTAAACCGCCTCAATCACCATTTGCCCGGCGTCATTGGGGCTTTGGGTGAATAACACGCCCGAAGACCGGCTGGAAATAAGCCGCTGGATGACCACGGCCATGGCGCTGGAGGCAATATCCAGGTTGAGTTCCCGGCGATAAAGCAGCGCGCGGTCCGACCACAGGGATGCCCACACCAGACGGATGCGGTTTAGTATTTCTTCGGTTCCGGCCACATTGACATAGGATTCATGCAGTCCCGCAAAGGATGAGGCGGCAGCATCCTCATCAGGCGCGGTCGATCGCACCACAACAGGGTCGGCGCCGAACATGTCGCTCACCGCAAGACCGATTTCGTCTTTTAACGGCTCGGGCAGCGGGGTTTTCAGAAAATGGCTGCGGATGCGAAGCGCCAGATCCCAGATCTCTTCCCACCGCATGTCGTTGAAATCCTTGCGGCCCATTTCAAAAGCGATCTTTTCCCGCAGCCCGGAGTTTTTCATGTACCGGTCGTAAGCATCCGTGGTGATCGCCAGTCCGGGGGCAATGTTAAAACCAAGACCGGAAAGCCTGGCCAGCGCGGCCGCCTTTCCGCCGACCCGGGGCCGGTGGTGATCCCGAAGATCGGAAAGCGGTATCACAAAGCCATCACTCATGGCGTAATCTCAACAACGTTCTGGAAGCGGCTGACCATGATATACTTTTCCACGGTTATCCGAAAAACGGCGGTGGTGGCCGAATGCGCGAAATCATGGAGGTGCGGATGCTTTGCCGCATAAACGGCCAGGCATTGACGGCGCTCGGCCCCGTCGACTTCCGCGGCTGTTCCGATGGCCGTGATGGCCACCGCGTCTTTTAAGTCATCGATATCATTGGAACGATCGTCAATAAGCATGGAAACATTCGAATTTGCGGAAAGATTTTCATACTTATGCGTTTGCCGGGGGGTGGCAAAAATCATTTCCGAAAGGTTTTCGGGCACGGCAAACGCCACCAGGTTGGCATACGGAAAATCATCTCTGCTGGTGGCCAGGACCCCGACATAACGGGAGTCCAGAAGATGCCGAAGGGTCAACTTAACATCTGCTTGATTCATATTCACCTCGATTTTGGATCCTGCAACTTGATTCTTTTTTACCACTGCATACCACGGCAGAAAAAAAATAGCTATGGTTGTAAAGGCTTATCAGTGCTTTCAGAGAAACCGTCTGCGGCAAATCCAAAATTGACACCTCATGGGATCTGTTGTATATCAAGGCGCAAAGGTTCGCGCTGTTTCTCGATTTTACCGGCTGTTTTCGTTAAACCGGAACGGATTTTCACTAATGGCTCAACGGAAAAGGACACAAAGATGAAACTGACCGATATTTTGCCGCTGGAAGACTGGGTTGCTCTGGAAAAGGGAATTCATGAACACTCGGGACTGTGTGCCAGCGTTTTCAATACCGACGGCATCCGGATAACCGATTATAAACACTGGATCAATCGGTTCTGCCCGGCAATAAAGGCCGACGACCGGGGACAAAGCTACATCTGTGCCGTGGCCCATATGAACCTTGCCGAGATGGCCCGGCAGGCCAAAGATGCCGTCATCGGAGAATGCGACGCCGGTCTTGTCAAAATGGTGGCGCCCATTTTTATCAATGATGAATTTATCGGAACCGTCGGGGCCTGCGGCATGCTGCCGGAAGGCGGGGAAGTCGACACATTCATGGTTAACAAAACCCTGGACATGCCCGAAGAAGAAATCGAAGCTCTGGCCCATGATATTCCCCAGATATCGCAATCCGACGCGGAAAACGTCGCCGCCTATATCCGAAAACGAATTGATGAAATCTGTGCGGAAAAAGGAACTGCGTGATTCTGCCCGCTAAACGCGCAAACTGGGATCCTGGCAAACCGTCTCCGGGCACTCGCCGATCTTCTGGTTCAGACGATGTAAGGCCGTCAGATAATCCGAAGACCGGTTCAAATAAAATGCCAGGGCCTTTGAAAAATTTCGGCCGAGCATCCCGTCGATAAACATCAGGCTGATATGGCGCTCCAGCTTGAGGACCGCATGCGCTTTCACCAGCAGTCGGCGCTCATCCGGGCTCATATTGCAGACTATTTTTTTTAAAGCCGTTCCCGCCCGGGGCTGATACATCCAGAAGTACAGAAGATCCAGCATGGTAATAATGAGCATGTTAATGGTCTGCCGGGCTTCTTCGGATGCGGAATCGAGCCATTGATCGGCATTTTCCAGCAGTTCCATCACATTCTTTTCCGGAAAAAGCATCTCCAGGCGGGCGTAAATATTGATAAATGTCTTAATCCTGTTCTGGTAATCGCTGATCCGGTGGCGGATGTTGCGGGAACGGTCCACGGTGCCTTCAATAAAACCGGCGACAAAATCCGATGCAGCCTTTGAAATCACCGCGGCCCATTGCTGAAGGATCGCAGCCGCGTCAACCGCGCCCGCCAGAACAAGGACGCCGCCTGCCGCCTCATTGAACGCGAACGCAACCGGAATGGAAAAAATACTGCGAAAAAAATTCGCGAACGCGGCCTCGGGCGGCAACCCCCGGTAGAGATTGTGGCTGGTCAGGTAAATGCCGTTGACCAGGGCCATGACCGAGTAAAGCATCACCGGATGCGAAGACACCGTAATGTCCAGCCCCTGTTTGAGCAGCAGGGTTTTGACGAAATAATCAAGCAATGGCACGGAAAAGCCGGTAAACATCAATGAATCCGAGAGCCGATCCCAACTGATGTAATCGTTCCATCGCAGCTGCGGAGACCGGCGAATCCCGCCCCCGCCCAGAACCGACTGAAGCACGTTTCGCAGTCCGGTAATCCCGAACCATATAAAGGCCCCGAAAAAAGCGAGCACCCACCAGTCATGGGCCAGAAAAAAGGTCAAAAACGCCGGTATGAATCCAAAGGCGATTTTCAGGCTGTTTTTCAGACGGGT
>CAZRES010000120.1:5988-9262 GCA_964598885.1 uncultured Desulfobacteraceae bacterium
CGCAATTCCGCATCCACGTGAAACGGAATAATCAATCGGGGGCTTTCCTTTTCTTCGCGCACGGCTTTCTGCGCCCGAGGCGGCAGGGAATCCATCACTACCAGCCCCATACCATGAAGACGGGGCGACTGGCCCGTGGAATCGCTGCCGACCCGAGGCTTTAACGGCCTGACCTGATACAAATTTTTCAGGGTTTCGAGATCAATGAGAATTTTCCTGAATTTTTCAACGCGTTCCCGATCTTCCGGCACCGGGCTTTGCCGGAGTCCGTCAATCATCTCCAGGGTCATCTTTTTTAACTGAATGACGTTGCCGCTGTTGATGGCCGCTAGAAGTGCGGCGATTTTCGGGACATGATCCACTTTGCCGCCGGCGTAATCCTTAAGATTGAAGATTTCCAACCGGGTAATCCGCCCCCTGCAATCATAAAGGAGCTCCAGTACGTCTTCGACCCGCATGTTGGTGAGATTAAGCGTGATGCGGTATCCGGAATGGAGCGCTGCCAGCCGGTCAACAAGCTCGCAGGGGCAGAGCTCCATCATGGCGGGCATTTTTTCAAGATCGCATGGCTTGCTGATATCGGGCACTTCGGGATTATCTTCGGGTTCGAGAAATAAATCATGGATAATATCGGTATCCAGCTCATCCATGCGATTGACGGCAATGCGCATGCGCCGGCGCTCCTCCTCGCCCGCCGCGGGATAAAGATCCCGCAGGTCCCGAACCCTGGCCCGCATCAAAGGAAGCAGCTGCGTGTGAATGAATTTCGCCAGATGCAGCAGCGATGCCTGGCCCAGACCCACAAAATTCGAAAAGTCAGCCGGTTCCAGGGGAGGCAGATCCACGCCCAGATCGCGATTAAGAACGGGACGATGATGCCGGTTGAAACTGTCGAGCATGGCCATCACATGCCGGCGCTGATATTCGGACACCTGACGACTCTCATTCATCAGGGCGCTTACCGAGGGCTGCCGGAGAAATTTAATGAAATCATCGGCATCGGAAAACCCCCGGGGAACCCAGATAAGCTGGGCGAAACGGTCATAAAACCGGGCGGAAAATTCTATGCCGACCCGCACCATGATCCCCATGACGGCAGCGGCTTGAAGCAATTCGGCCGCGGTTTCCGGTCGGATAAAATTATAATAGATCACCCGCAGGCGCCGGATACCCTTGATCCAGGCATCCATAATCAGGTGAGTGGCGGATTTCCGGCCTTTGGTGTTGGCATCGTGCACATGATCATCAAAAGCAAGCTGGTTCCATTCTTCGGGCATTTCCAGAAGATGATATTTCCGCAGATAGGAACGCACGATGCGGGGCTTGCCCATGGCCACCAGCCGGAAATCATGGGCCAGGATCAGTTGCCGGTAATCGTCTCCGCCGGCCCGGACCAGATCCTTCATGATTTCAATCAAAACCCGGCCGGTGTTTAATTGAAGATCCTGGTTAGTGCTGCAGATCACTTCATCGCGCAGGGCGCGAAGAGCCGAAAGCCGATGGGAGATCTGCCCGCTCTCCAAAGATTTCAAAAGATGGATCACCGCATAGGCGATGCGCAATCCTTTGGATTCGGCCATCTCCTTGATGCCCCGGGGATGAAACTGATGAAAAAATCGCCGCTGCGTCTGAAGCTGGGATGTATCCGCAGCCAGCATATCGTTGACCATTCGAACCAGATGATGATCTCTTTGATCAAAAAAAAAGCGCGATCTTTTCAAATTCATCGCCTCTTAGCGGTAAAACCTGCCGGAATGCTCCGGCTGATAAATAATATCCATTATGCGCATCCGGATGGTGTCTTCGCCGGGAAGCAGCTACGCGATTCAGTTTAGGAAAACAGGGGCATCTGCGTTTTATTGCTAAAGCCTGAAATCCTGAGTCAGTCGTCTTGTGGGCTTAGAGTTCACAACCCCCATTGTCTTGGAAAGAAACCGGATATATTCGTCTAAACCACCCTGCTCACTTTTTCGGCGAGCCGCAGAAAACGCAGCTTTTCGCACACCATCGTCCGCGTCTTTACGCATTTCCTCCCGTATTTCAGGAGTCAATTTCCTGAAGCCATTCATCCAGCCATTCCTCTTTGTCAAAAACCTTGAAATATTCGCGAACAAGTTCCATGTCCATCTTCTGCCGGTGCAATTTAAGCAGCCTTTGAATGTCGGGTTTATCGATAAGTTTTCGATGTTCCGGATCATTGAAAATCGCCTGAACCTTAAGACCGATCAAGTCTTCCGGACGAATGGTATTCACCTTAAGCCTACCACTGAACATAGGTTGCACATCGGCGTTTTGCATCATAGTCTTGGTATATTTTCTTCTGGCAAGAAGAAAGTCTACCTGGCCGAAAACCTTCAGGGGCGACCAATACGAAACAATCTCATCAGTGCTGAATGCTTGTTTTTCATAACCGAAATCCTTCATGATCCGGTCAACTTTCTCTTTGTCTTTCTCTTGGATAATGAAATCGATATCTTTCGTAAATCGAACCACTTCCATGGTGCTCAAAGCAAGGCCGCCGGAGAGGACAAACTGGATACCCTCAGCATGAAATTTTTGCATTAACGTCTTCAGCACATCTTCGAGATTCATTTTTCCGCGTGCCCCTTTTCCGGGTTTCTTGAATCATATGACACATGCCGCCGGAAATTCAAATCTTATTCCATGACCAACGCGTCGGCCACCACTTCCCACAGGTATTTGACGGGGATATGGTTCATGTCGTGCTCGGCCAGCAGGGCATTGATCTGGCCGTGGCAGGAGTGGCAGGGAAGAATGATCATCTCGGCTCCGCACCGGCGGATCTGCTCAATTTTCTTTCGGCCGTAATGCATCCGCTCCTCATTAAACGGCGTCAACAGGGTCCCTCCTCCGCCGCCACAGCAGTATTGATTGGCCTTTGAAGGATACAGGTCGATCCAGTCGTTCACGCACTGATCCAACACCCAGCGCGGCTCTTCATAATATCCATGCCCGAAGAGCTCTTCGGATTTGCGGCAGTAATTGCAGGGATCGTGATAGGCGGCCCGCTGGGTGATTATGGATTTGTCAACTTTTATCCGGCCGGATTTAAGATAATCCACCAGCAGGTCAAACACCGTGAGGGCCCCGAACTTGTCGAAAAACTCCGGAAACCATTTCTGCAACCCGTACCGGGTCGCCAGGTAGGCGTGCCCTCACTCCGGATACATGAGATTCTTGATCTCCAGGCGCTCCATGTGTTCGACGATGCGCTCCACAAAGACCTTCATGGCCGCGTCGTCTCCGGAAAACA
>CAZRES010000121.1:0-9203 GCA_964598885.1 uncultured Desulfobacteraceae bacterium
GATCCCGTCAGATTTTATAAATATAAAAAAGACGCAGGAAGGAAATCAACATGATCGATGCCATTTTCAGGGAATACGACATCCGCGGCATTGTCGGCACTGAAATCACCGAAGACGATGTGGAACTGCTTGGCCGGGGCATCGGCACCTTTCTGATCCGCCGGGGCAGCCGGCGTCTGACGGTAGGCCGGGATTGCCGTCTGACCGGAGATGTTTTTTCCGAACGCCTGATCGCCGGTCTGACGGCCACGGGTTGCCGGGTAACCGACATCGGCGTCTGCCCCACGCCGGTGCTGTATTTTTCCATTCACCACCTCGGCCAGGAAGGCGGCGTCATGGTGACGGCCAGCCACAATCCGCCGGAATACAACGGATTTAAGATTTGCAACCATCTGGATTCGGTGCACGGCAAACAACTCCAGGAAATCCGGCATATCATTGAAAACCGCGATTTCGAAACCGGCGACGGCTCCCGGGATCAGTCCGATATCATCCCCGCCTACCGGCGATTTATTGCCGATGGTATCCGCATCAACCGGCGTCTGAAAGTGGGGATCGACGCGGGCAACGGTACGGCCGGGGTGGTGGCGGTGCCGCTTCTCAAAGAATTAAATTGTGACGTCCATGATATTTATTGCGACATGGACGGTCGGTTCCCCAACCACGAAGCCGATCCCACGGTATTGAAAAATCTGGGCGATCTGATCGCTCTGGTCCGGGAGAAGAAACTCGATCTCGGCATCGGATACGACGGGGACGGGGACCGAATCGGTGTGGTGGACGAGGCCGGTCGGGTCATCTACGGGGATCAGCTCATGATCATTTTCGCCAGGGAAATTCTTTCCCGCAAGCCCGGGGCGGTCTTTATTTCCGAGGTCAAATGTTCCCAGACCATGTATGATGATATTCAAAAACACGGCGGCAACCCCATCATGTGGAAAACCGGTCATTCGCTGATCAAGGAAAAAATGAAAACCGAAAACGCCGAACTGGCCGGGGAGATGAGCGGCCACATGTTTTTTGCGGACCGGTATCTCGGATACGATGACGCGATTTACGCCTCCTGCCGTCTGCTGGAAATTCTGGCCGCCGGCAACGTGCCGCTTTCGAGGTATTTGACGGACGTGCCTCAGACCTTCAATACGCCGGAAATCCGCGTGGACTGCCCGGATGACCGGAAATTCGAGGTGGTGGCCCGGGTCACGGAAATCTTTAAAAAAACCCATGACGTCATCGATATCGACGGCGCCCGGATTCTGTTCGGTGATGGATGGGGGCTGGTCCGTGCTTCCAATACCCAGCCTGCCCTTGTCCTGCGGTTTGAGGCCCTGACCAATGACCGGCTGTCGGAAATCCGGAACCGGGTGGAGTCCGAATTGGAAAAAATCAAAAGCAAACCATAAAACAGGCAAGATGCCGTCGTTGCTGCACCATATTTTCCCTAAACATGATCCGGTCCAGTCCTTGCGGCTCCGGAGGTTTTTCATCGCCGCCGGCTCCTATCTCATGTGGATCATTCTGATTTATCAGTGCTATCGCATGGGGTTTGTCCGGTTGACGCCCCAATGGTCGGCTGTTCTGATCGGTCTTTGTCTCATCATCAACATCGGGTTCTATGTCGTGTTCCGGACCGGGTTGAATCTGAGGTTTTCCGATCCGAGCCTGACCATGGTCCAGATGGTTATTGCCACCCTGCTGGTCATGATCGCCATCTATCTCACCGACCATATCCGGGGGGTCATCCTGCTGGCCTATATCGTCACCATGATGTTCGGGGTGTTCCGGTTCCATCTTCGCCAGTATATCACGTATGCGTTTTTTTCCATCAGCTCCTATTCCCTGGTGGTCGTCCTGCTGCTCGTAAACCATCCGGACAAAATGGATCTGCGGGTGGAAATCCTCCAGTGGGTCGTGTTTGCCGCAGTACTGGCCTGGTTTTCCGTCATCGGTACGTATATCAGCCGACTGCGGCAAAAGCTGTCGGCCGCCAATACCAAGCTGAAAAACGCTTTGGAAACCATCAGCGAACTGGCGATACATGACGATTTAACGCAAGCTTACAACCGGCGTCATATGATCGAGCGGCTGAAACTCGAAAAAGCACGGGCCGACCGCGGCGGGCCCGGATTTGCCCTTGCCATTTTCGACCTGGATTTTTTCAAAATCGTCAATGACACCTACGGGCACCTCAAGGGCGATGTTGTCTTAAAATGCTTGATCCAGGCCGTGAAACATGAAATAAGAGAAATCGATTGCGTGGCGCGGTACGGCGGCGAGGAATTTGTCGTCATCCTCAGCCGCACGGACATGGGCGGCGCCGAGGAATGCGTCCACCGGATCCTTAAATCCGTCGAAAAAATAAACTATCCGGATTTTCCGTCCTCCTTCCATATCACGATTTCCATCGGCATGACCCTGTATCAGGCCGGGGAAAGCATCGATCAAGCCCTTGCCCGGGCGGATAAAGCATTGTATCGTGCCAAAACCGAGGGCCGAAACCGGGTTATTGTTGAAAATCCCCGAACATGAATTATTATATCAAGATGAGATGAATAGTCCCGCAAGAATTGTTTTGCGACACCGACATCACCTGAACCCACTGGTAAAGGAAGCGCTATGGCAGAAGAAAAAAAAGCACCCGACCATTATACGGAAACAAAGAAAACGGCCCATACCGGAATGGAATTTGCCATGCCGAAAATTTCTTTTTCGACATTTATCATGTCCCTAAACGCTTCCGTTCTGGTCAATCTGGGCCTTGAGACCGATCCCACCACCGGCGCACAATCTTCCAATCTTCCCCTGGCGCGCCAAACCATCGATATTCTGGGCATGCTGGAAGAAAAGACCCGGGGAAATCTTGAAGACGACGAGCGGCGACTGCTGACTCACATGCTATATGAATTGCGGCTGCTGTATATCCAGGCAAAAGAAAACACCACCAGATAAATTCAACCATCCGGAGTTTAGCCGTAAATTTTGTAAGGGCAAGGAGGATAACCACATGATTATACGTCAAAAACCTTTACTAAAACAGCCAACCCCCGGTCCCGGAAACATCGGAACGATTATCGTCATTACCCTGGTGGCGATGATGGTTTTTGTTGTCTCCCCGGCCTGTTCGCGAACTGAAACCACGGAAAACTCCGCCACAGGCACGCCGATGGTACCCTTTAGTTTCACGGAACTGACCGAAGAAAGCAGCCCCGCGGTGGTCAATATCCGAACCGTTAAAACCCTCCGGAGCGGCGGGCGGGTCTACCGCCATTTTTTTGGAGGTCCGAATCGTCCCCAGGATCCTTTTCAGGAATTTTTTCAGCGATTCTTCGATGACCAGGATCCCGGCCAGTTTCGCCAGGACAGTCTGGGCTCCGGCTTTATCTTTGATGCCGAAGGATATATCGTCACCAACAACCACGTGATTGCGGATGCGGATGAAATCCAGGTCAAACTCAAGAACGGAAAGGAATTTGACGCGGAAATCATCGGCACCGACGCCACCACGGACCTGGCCCTCATCAAAATCGAGCCCGACAAAGATCTTCCCTTTTTGATGCTGGGAGATTCGGATCAACTCAAGATCGGCCAGTGGGTAATGGCCATCGGCAACCCCTTTGGGCTGGAGCACACCGTCACCGCCGGCATCGTCAGCGCCAAAGGCCGGGTGATCGGCGCCGGACCCTATGATGATTTTATTCAAACGGACGCCTCCATCAACCCCGGCAACAGCGGCGGTCCTTTGATCAACATGAACGGCCAGGTCATCGGCATCAACACCGCCATCGTGGCAGGAGGCGCCGGCATCGGATTTGCCATTCCCATCAACCTGGCCAAATCCATCGTTAACCAGCTCAAAGAAAGCGGAGAGGTTTCCAGAGGCTGGCTGGGGGTGGCGATCCAGGATCTTGACGCCGAGCTTAAAGATTACTACGGCGTGGAAAACGGGGTTCTGATCGCCGACGTTTTCCCGGGGGATCCGGCGGAAAAAGCCGGCATTCAACCCAAGGACATCGTTGTTTCCGTCAACGGGATGACGGTTTCCACGAGCCGGGAACTGTCCCGGCGGATTGCCGACATTCCCGAAGGCGACACCGCCACCCTGGAAATCAACCGGGGCGGCAAAATCAAAACCATCGAAGTCAAAGTCGCCAAACGAGATGACGATCAGCTGGCTTCCCGATCCGGCGGTCTCCAGGAAGCGCCTTCCGCCGACGATATCGGTCTCCAGGTCGCTGATATCAGCGCTGATATGGCGGATAAATTTCAGATCCGAGATACGGAAGGAGTCGTGGTGACGGCGGTCACGCCCGGCAGCGCCGCCGAGCAGGCCGGTTTTGCCAGAGGCGATCTTATCCGGGAAGTCAACCATCAACCGATCAAAAATGCCGACGATTATACGACGATTGTGGACAAAATCAAAAAAGGAGACCCGCTGGAGTTTCTGGTCAAGCGGGCGCGCAAAGGATATCTGGTTATTAAATTAACGAAATAGCACGGCGGGTTACAGTTGATGCGCACACGCGCCCCCGGAAAGATCAACCTGTTTCTCCGGGTGACCGGGAAAAGGGCCGATGGTTATCATGATTTGATCTCGTTGATGTGTTGTGTCGGGATTTATGATGAACTGGAGCTGGCTTTCGGGCAACCGCAAACCCGTGTCTTCTGCACGCACCCGGATGTCCCCGAGGATGAAACCAATCTGGCCCGGCGGGCCGCGGAACTTTTTTTCAAAAACGCGGCCATCGCCGACCCGGGGACGCACATCACCATCAACAAAAATATACCCGTGGGCGCGGGTCTGGGCGGCGGCAGCAGCAATGCCGCCGCTGTCTTAAACGCTCTCAACACGCGCTTTGACGCGCCATTTTCCACCACGGAACTCCACGGCCTAGCCCGCCTTCTCGGCGCGGATGTCCCCTTTTTTCTCTACCAGAAACCGGCCATCGCCACCGGCATCGGCGATATATTAGAACCATTTGACAAGCTGTCCCCTCTTCTTGTTGTTATCGTTTATCCTTCGATCGCCGTTTCCACATCACAGGTTTATAAAAATTTGAATTTAAGATTGACAAAAAACAAAAAAAAAAATAATTATAGTGTTTTTAAAATGGACTGGAACCGTGATGCACCGCGGCTGCTGCACAACGATCTGGAAGACGCCGCCTGCACGTTATGCCCCGACATCCGGCGCGCCAAGGAGGCCCTGATCGCGCATGGGGCGGCCGGCGCGCTCATGACCGGAAGCGGATCGTCTGTTTTCGGATTGTTTAACAGCCTGGAGGCGGCAAACAAAGCATCCTGGGACATATCCGTTTCCAACCGGAACTGGCGGCTCCTGGTAACGCGCATGCTGATATAGGGATACGGCGTTTTTACGACCGGATCAAACCCTTGGTTCCCGCAACGGATTGGCGAACAAACTGGGGCGTCGTCAAGTGGAAAGACACAGGATTTTGGTTCCTGCATTCGGAGGTTCGAATCCTCCCGCCCCAGCCACTTTCGAACAAACGGAAAAATCGGGTAAAACTACTATGGAAAACGGATATATCATCTTCGCGGGAAATTCAAATCCCGATCTGGCCACCCGGATCAGCGGGCATTTAAACCGCCCCCTGGGCGCAGCTGAAATCAAAACATTCAGCGACGGTGAAATCCAGATTGAAATTGATGAAAACGTCCGGTCAAAAGATGTGTTCGTCATCCAGTCGACCTGCCATCCCGTCAACGACAACCTGATGGAGCTGTTGCTGATGATCGACGCGTTCAAGCGATCTTCGGCCATCCGGATCACGGCGGTGATCCCCTATTTCGGGTACGCGCGTCAGGATAAGAAAGTCGCTCCCCGAGTGCCCATCAGCGCCAAGCTGGTAGCGGATCTGCTGACTTCCGCCGGAGCGAACCGGATTATCACCATGGATCTTCACGCCGGTCAGATCCAGGGCTTTTTCGATATTCCGGTGGATAACCTGTTTGCCGCACCGGTGCTTATCGAATATATGAATCAGGCGTTTCCGGACGAAAAAATCATTGTTTCCCCCGATGCCGGCGGCGTGGAACGGGCCCGTGCATATGCCAAACGCCTCAATTGCGGACTTGCCATCATTGACAAACGCCGGGACGCGCCCAACCAGGCCAAGGCCATGGCGGTCATCGGTCAAGTGGCCGGGAAAAAGGCCATTATTCTGGATGATATGGTGGACACGGCCGGCACTCTGACCGAGGCGGCCCACGCGCTGAAAGAAAACGGCGCTTCAGAGGTCCATGCCTTTTGCACCCATGCCGTGCTATCCGGGCCGGCCATGGATCGTATTGTGAATTCCCCCCTGACATCCCTGGTGGTGACCGATACGATCCCGCTTGACCAAAAAATTGCCTTATGTCCCAAACTAAAGGCGCTTTCCGTAACCCGGCTGTTCGGCGAAGCGATCATCAGAAGTCACCGTGGTGATTCTGTTACATCACTGTTTGTATAATATCAAATACTTATATATAAAGGGAGGCACATCACTTGGAAATTCATAAACTCAACGCAAGCATCCGCACATCTTCCGGAAAAGGGATCGCACGCACCCTCCGTCGGGAAGGAAAACTGCCGGCGGTTCTATACGGATCGGATATTGAGAGCGTCTCACTGGCGGTCGACACCCACGATATCGAGCTTCTTCTCAATAAAATCAGTTATTCCCAGGCACTGATCAATCTGAGGGTGGAAAATGGTCAGTCCTTTGAACGAATGGTCATGATCAAGGAGATTCAGGCCGATCCCATCAGCCAGAAATACCTTCACCTGGATTTTTACGAAATCAAGATGGACCGTAAAATTACCACCACGGTTCCCATAGAGATCACCGGTGTTTCCAAGGGAGTGGAAGCCGGAGGAACACTCCAGATCATCCGCCGGGAACTGGATGTGGTCTGTTTGCCGTCAGAAATACCGGATTCCATTGTAATCGACATCACCGAGCTGGACATGGGCGATTCCGTTCATGTGGAAGACATCCGGCCCAAAGGCGACATTGAAATTCCGTTTGAGGTCAACTTTACCGTTGCCACCGTGGTCAGCCCCAAGGCGGTAAGCGAGGAAGCAGAGGAAGAAGCCGGTGAGGAAGCCGAAGAGGGCGAAGAGGCTTCCGCGGAAGCCGGCGGAGAAACCGAATAGAATTCGACGGCAGGGGGAATGGCATCCAACGACCGATGGTTGATCGCGGGACTCGGCAATCCGGGACGTCCATATCATAACACCCGGCATAATGTCGGTTTCATGGTCATCGATCGACTGGCTGCCAAATACGGCATTACGCTGACCGATGCAAAACGTGACAGCTTCACGGGCACGGGAATCATCGCCGATATGCGGGTGATACTGGCCAAACCCCGGCAGTACATGAACCAAAGTGGTCCGCCAGTGGCCCGGCTGGCGGCAAAAACCGGTCTTCCACCGGACAACATCCTGATTATACATGATGATATCGACATCATTTTAGGAAAATTAAAAATCAAAACGAAAGGAGGGCATGGAGGGCATAATGGGTTAAAATCGATCGTTGCGGCCCTTGGAACCGGTGATTTTCCGCGTATCCGCATCGGCATCGGCCGGCCGGAAACGCCATCGGACGTCACGGATCATGTGCTGGGCCGGTTCAGCGCCCAGGAAATCCGCTTGATCCAGCCGGTGCTCGCGCGAGCGGAAGAGGCTGTCGAAACGATCCTGAGCAAGGGGTTGATTGAAGCGATGAATCTGTTTCATAAAGCGATAACCACTTAACTTTTATCGGGAGGAAGATCATGCAGGAAATTATTGCAAACATTCCATTGACGTGTACGCTCATCGGGGCCATCGGCATCCTCTATTCCCTGGCCGTGGCAATTGTGATCAAAGCCAAACCGGCCGGAGACGAAAAAATGATCCAAATCGCCTCCGCCATTGAAGAAGGCGCCATCGCCTATCTTCGGCGGCAGGCCAAAAGCATGGGGCTTGTCGGCGGTATCATCTTGATCGCCATTTTTTTCACTCTGGGTTCCAAAACCGCACTCGGGTTTTTAATCGGCGCTCTGGCCTCCTTTGCGGCCGGTTACATCGGCATGCGAGTGTCGGTCATTGCCAACGTCCGCACGGCTGAAGCGGCCAAGGACGGCCTTGCCGCGGGCCTCGGCCTGGCCTTCAAGGGCGGATCGGTCACCGGCATGCTGGTCGCCGGCCTGGCCCTGACCTCGGTGGCCGGATATTTCACCGCTCTGCTGCATTACGGCACCTCCGTTGAAGATGCGGTTTTGGCCCTGGTAGCTTTGGGCTTCGGCGGTTCTCTGATTTCCATTTTCGCCCGGCTCGGCGGCGGTATCTTCACCAAAGGCGCAGACGTGGGCGCGGACCTGGTGGGCAAGGTGGAAGCCGGTATTCCCGAAGACGATCCCCGCAACCCGGCCACCATCGCCGACAACGTGGGCGACAACGTGGGCGACTGCGCCGGTATGGCGGCCGACCTGTTTGAAACCTATGCCGTCACCGTGGTGGCCGCCATGCTGCTGGGGCACCTTCTGTTCGAAGGCAATGCCATGGCGGTCCAGTATCCGCTGATTCTGGGCGCCATTTCCATTCTTGCCTCCATTATCGCCACCGTATTTGTCCGTTTGGGCAAAAACGAATATATCATGGGCGCCCTTTATAAAGGGATGTTCGGTGCAGCCATCATTGCGGCGGCGGGCTTTTATTTCGTCACCCAGCAGAGCCTGATCGGCGATAACGCCCTTCTCCTGGACGGCGCGGCCATTCCGCCCATCAATATTTTTTACTCGGCGCTGATCGGTCTTCTGCTGACCGTGCTTATCGTCATCATCACCGAATACTACACCGGCAAATACGCTCCCGTAAAACGGATCGCCGATGCCTCCACCACCGGACACGGCACCAATATCATTGCCGGCCTGGCCGTCAGCCTCCAGTCCACGGCCGCGCCGGTGCTCACCATCTGTCTGGCCATTGGCCTGGCCCATTATCTTGCCGGCCTTTACGGCATCGCCATTGCCGCGGTATCCATGCTCTCCATGACCGGTATGGTCATTGCCATTGACGCTTACGGCCCCATTACCGACAATGCCGGCGGCATCGCTGAAATGGCGGAAATGGATGAAAGCGTCCGGGCCGTCACCGACCCGCTGGATGCTGTCGGAAACACCACCAAGGCCGTTACCAAGGGGTATGCCAT
>CAZRES010000122.1:0-9198 GCA_964598885.1 uncultured Desulfobacteraceae bacterium
TTCTGGCCCACCTGGATTCCGGGCTATCCCCAGACCCACAACCGCTTCACCCTGATCAAGCTCACCACTGATGATGGAATTACCGGCTATTCGGCGGGATCGGCCATGGGAAAGGAACGTGAAGGACTGGGGGAACTGCTGGGGGGTTATCTCATCGGCGCGGACCCCACGGATATCGACCGGATTCAGAGCCTGCTCAAGCAGGCCGGATTTCTGGGCTGGCGCAACTTCTGGATTGAGCCGGCGTGCTGGGATATTATCGGGAAAAAGCATGACAAACCGGTTTATGAACTGTTAGGCGGAAAAGCCCGGCCTCTTGACGTATATCTGTCCACCGGCGAGATGCATGATCCGGAAAAGCGGGTGGAAGAACTTCTGGCCCAGAAGGAAAAAGGGTTTAAAACCGCCAAATTGCGGGTCAAGAACCGGGAGCTTCACGAAGACATCCGGCATATCGAAGTCATCCGCAAAGGCGTGGGCGATCGGTTAAAACTCGGGGTGGACGCCAACCAGGGGTGGCTGGTTTCCATCGTGGACCGGATTCCGGCCTGGGACTTCAACCGGGCCCGGGATTTTGCGGCCGCCTGCGCGGACAATGATATCGGATGGCTGGAAGAACCCTTGGATTCCAGGGACTATGACGGAAACGCGGCCTTGAAAAAAGTCTCCAAGGTAAAAATTTCCGGCGCGGAACTCAATTACGGCTGGGATGAGATTAAAATCATGTTTGAAAAGGACTGCTTTGACATCTATCAACCGGACGCGGTGTTTGCCGGCGGCATCGCCCAGGTCAAAACCGTCATCGACGCCTGCAAAACCCACTCCCGGGAATACTCTCCCCACACCTGGACCAACGGCATCGGTTTCTACATCAACTGGAACCTGGCGTTAGTCGACCGAAACAGCTCCCATCCCCTGGAATATCCTTTGGAGGAACCCTCCTGGATCCCCGAATTCCGGGAAGGGATCATTGATCCCATCCTCCCGGATGAAAACGGCCGGCTCCAACCCTTCACCAGACCCGGTCTCGGATTTGAGATCAATCCCAAGCTTTTGAAAAAATATGGTAAACGCTTCTACAAACTCACCGAACTTGGCTTAAAGGTCAAAGTCATCAAGGAAAAGGGGCTCAAAGCGGCCCTGGAAATCAAAAAACGCAAGGAAAGCCAGTAAAAGCGGATTCATCATTTTCCACAGGCACCGATACCTTAAGATATGGTATTTCTTTACGTTTTTAATAAGGCCACAGGGCATTGATCATTTTGAGGTTCTGCCGCAGGGATAATCGTTCTTCTCGATTTTTCAGCATAAAAATAAATCCATCGATCATGCCTTTTCGGACAGATCCTGCGCATTTAAATTTTCCCATCAGCAGCAGATACACCAGGGTGATCAACCCATAAAAAATGTGAATCGGAAAAACAGCTGCAAGATAAAAAATATTGAAATGTTTGATCAGGGTGAAAAGATCGTTTCTGAACTTGAAATACAAGATGGTCGGGTTATTGGTGTAAATATTGAATGAACCGCCTCTTCGATGATATATTACCGCCTCCGGACAGGTGAAGAATCGCATCTCTTCTTTTTTCATGCGGCAGCAAAGATCAAGGGATTCCTTTAAATATTTGAATCTTGCATCAAAAAGACCGCATTTTTCGATGGCCGTTCTTTTCACCAGAAGGGCGGCAGCTTCAAAACAGGGGATTTCCCGTGGACGATCATATTGTCCCTTGTCTCTTTTCCCTGCGCCCACATTCATGTCCCAACCCAAGGCGATAAATTTTTGCCCCACGCTGTCAATGGACCCATCGTATCGTAAAACCTTGGGGGCAATAGCATCAATATTGTCTTCCCGTTTGATGCCTTTAATCAGTTTCGATATGGCGTCTTCTTTAAGCTCCGTATCGCAGTTTAAAACCAGCAGAAATTCCCCTCTGGCTTTTGCAGCGCCTAAATTGGCGCCTCCAGTTAACCACAAATTTTCGGCCGATGTGATCACCCGAACATTTTTTTTAAGCAAACGCTGTTCTGTAACAGGATCCGGTTTGTTAAAAACACAAATGGTTTCATAATTCGAGTAAACCTGATTCTCTATGCTGGATATCAGTATTTCCAGGAGTTCTTTTTCATTATACCTGACGATAATGATGGACACCAGATCCTTGACTGGTTTGTTCTCAAAATCAATGCGCTCAAATCTATTCATGGCCGTCCTTTACGAGCTATGGATAGAAGAGAGAAACAATCTCTCTTCTATCCATTTTAAAATAAAAGGCTTACTGTATCAGCATATTTGTATGACGTCGGTAAAATTCGTCATATAAAACATTGTATAATAGAAATAGTCTTGATATTAAACCATTTTTATAAGTGATTTGGTTGCTTCTGCTGAAGATGGGCTTGGAGATTTCAAATGGTTATATTGCTGCTTGGTTGTTCCGGATTTATCGGTTCACATCTGCTCCCGCGACTTCTTAAAAAAGATAATTATCGGATTTTCGGATGGGATTTGGAATCTAAAAAGATTGATCATTTTCTGCCGGCTAAAAATTTCTGTTTTACCCAGGCAGATGTTCTGACAAAAGATTCTTTTGAGTCTCTAAAAAATCAGATCATGGATGTGGACATGGTCATCAACCTTGCAGCAATATGCAACCCCGCCATGTATAACACCAGGCCGCTGGATGTGATCAAATCCAACTTTCTCGATGTACACCAAATTGTGGACTTATGCGCGACGCATGGTAAATGGCTCATTCATGCATCCACCAGCGAGATATACGGCAGAACATTATCCAGTTATTACAACGATAATTATGCCGACAAAAGCCGGTACATTTTGAAAGAAGATCAAACCCCTCTGGTCATGGGCCCCATCCAGAATCAACGATGGTCTTACGCCTGCGCAAAGCAGCTTCTTGAACGATATATCTACGCCCATCATTATGAAAACAGCCTTGATTTTACCATCATACGTCCGCTAAACTTTTTTGGGCCGGAAATGGACTATATCCCCGGGATTGAAGGGGACGGGACTCCCCGTGTGCTGGCATGCTTTTTAGGGGCTCTGCTGAACAATGAGCCCATGTATCTGGTGGATGGAGGCCGGGCCAGACGCACCATCACCTCTATCCATGACGCCATTGACGCCATTGAAAAAATAATTGAACGCCCCGGGGTTTCCAAAAATAAAATTTATAACATCGGCAATGTTAATAACGAAGTGTCCATGAAAGAGCTTGCCGAAAAAATGAGAATTATTTTCGCCAAGCTTTATGGCAATTCCGACTACCTGAATCACCCCATCCAAGAGATAGATGCAAAAATATTTTATGGCGAAGGATATGAGGATTGCGATCGAAGAATGCCCGATATAAGCCTGGCGATAAAGGATCTGGATTGGTCCCCTAAAATTTTGATCAATGACATCCTGAAGGAAACCATCAGCTATTATCTAAAAAAGCATAATAAGCTTTGAACCATGCGCTTTAAAATATAAATTTTAAGCTGAATTCTCGTCAGATCAAGTTAAAAAATTGAATATTTCAGGATCGTATGAAAATTCCGCTGTGCTTCATCTGAACCGTTTACTGGCAGTTTTCTGCAAATGGTTTGTTTCATCTCGAATTCCAACCCGTCAAGCTCCATGCAATAGTGTTCAGCGCCCAAATATCGACCTCCATTGAAACATACAATAGCAATGACGCGCTATTTATCCTCGTCATCTTCTTTTTCATGTGCGACAGTCTTCCCCGATGATTTTTCACAGCTCACGGCCGTGTCCTTGGAAGCGCTGGCTCAGGATCCACCAACGGAAGGATTTAGCAGGCGAAACAAACCGGCAAAAAATAATCTTGTTATTGGTGAGAAAATAGACATGTATCGTCTTTTTCAAGGTTTGAAATGAAGAGTTATTTCTTTGTCTTTTCTTGAACCTTTTGATGATGGAAGGAACCTTTCCTTAGCATTTTAGCTCCGCATTCAGGGCATCGAAGTTCCATACACGGGGTGCCTTGTTGATGCGGAACTTCCTTATCGCATTTCGGGCAAATACAATCTCCGCCTGGTCCCATATCATGTCTGCGATTATCGGTCATTGGCAAAACCTCATGAAAATTTGATGATTAATTTATCGGCTCAAGTTGACGGTAAGGCCAAGCCTTCAAACGCCAACCCCCATCTAAACTCTTAAGCGGCGTTGCAGGGTCGCAGAAAGTCATCCGGAGTCTGCCTTTGCAGCATGGTCTTCAGCCTCGTCGAGGCGATCGCGCACGTATTGCAACAGGCCATCGTCCCATTTTTCGATATCAAAGCAATGGGCATCTTCGCCCAGCAGGCCCTCGGGCACAAAGTCACCAAGTTCATCCGGGTCGGTAATCATCTCGCCGAAAAAGCAAACCGAGAGCCAGCGCTGGTCCGGATCGTCGTCAATGATATCGACCATGGCGAACAATGGTCGCTGGCTCTGACGGTGATGTTTGGCCCGCAGTGAATACGATACGCCGGGCCGGGCGACAAAGTCAAAGGTCAAATCGCTTTTTTGGGACAAATGGTCCTTGAGAGCGATAAACGCCTTTTTGGTTCGTTGGGGAGTGTCATTCCAGTTCTGTAATACCTCGTCCAGTTCAAAACCGCAGATTTCGGTCGTCATAAGGAGCGCCTCCTGGGAAAAATTAGATTTATAATGAGATATAACTCATCTATTGATACCCTATAGCGCTCTGCCGGATGCCGGGTCAATTCTTTTTTAATGCGTTATTGCTTTACGGCGGAGCCGCATTGGCCCCCTGGAAGAACATCGGTTGACGTCTCGATTGCCCCATAAAGCCCAGGCATTGATTGAGTAGTGGCCAATGGAACATGATACATTAAGACCCCATAGCAGCCCGAATTGTCGGCCACCAGCTCCGGAGGTTCTATTGCCTCTGGAGCTTAGTCGGGAAATCGCCTATAATAAAAATTTTGTGGAGCACTCTCGCATAAGGTGGCACAAAAATCACGGACAGGGCACCTAAAACAAAGGAATCTTCTTGAATGTCACATATCCGTAATCCCATGGAAATCTATAAGTTGTTGAATGGTTCTAACTGTAGAGAATGTAATGAAAAAACCTGCCTGGCATTCGCAGTAGCTGTGTTTAAGGAAAAAAAACCGATTCAAGCGTGTCCGCATTTGAAAAAAGAAGTAATTGAACGCTATGGAGGAAAAATTGAGAAACCCAATACCGTTGATGAATATAAAGCAGAAGCCATTGAAGAACTAAAGCAGAAAATATCTTTAACAAATCTTTCTGATGCAGCAAAACGCCTGGGAGCCAGTTTCTCCAGCAATAAATTGACCATAAAAATCTTTGGCAAGGAGTTCAGTGTTGATACCAGAGGCGACCTTTCATCTGAAGTTCATCTCAATGCATATATGGCGGTGCCGGCATTGAACTATATCT
This sequence comes from uncultured Desulfobacteraceae bacterium, assembly GCA_964598885.1. Lineage (GTDB taxonomy): Bacteria > Desulfobacterota > Desulfobacteria > Desulfobacterales > Desulfosalsimonadaceae > SURF-33. The sequence goes on from CAZRES010000122.1 coordinate 5,444, forward strand.
TGAACGGATCAGGCGAATCTCCGCACGGGAATTGGATCACATTTCGGGAGTTGACTGGGGGGCCTCTCCGATTTGCTCATTTTCAGCAACGCTGTGAAAAACCGTTAAAGCGGGTAGCCGATACGTATACGGATTTGTTTAAAGATATGTTGGAAATTTTCGATGGTAAACAGATTGTCAGTCCGATTGATTCTGATATTTCAATAATTTTGTATCCCTTGCCCCTTTTTCCCATTATGGTCGGCTACTGGAAACCGGAAGAGGGACTTGAGTCTGATCTTCACATCTACTTTGATTCAGCATCTGATGATAATCTTGATATTGAATCCATTTATACATTTTGTGAAGGTTTTGCTTTAATGTTCGAAAAGATCGCCTTTCGGCATGGTGTTTGATAAACGATCTTTTTGATTTCCCTTTATGGAAAAGTAAATTACGCTAATTTCTTAAATAACGCTCTATGAATATTCTCACAAGCCATCGAGACATAGCTCTGCTATATTCAGCACCGGCAAGCCACAAACCGACAATAAGCAGCAACCAAGAAAAACCGTATATGGAGGGACCGCCGATTACCAGAATAAGCTCATTATCTGCATAATAGGATATAATCCCCAGAAGGCCCACAGCCGGCCATCCCATAATATAAGTCAAAGCAATCAGCCCCAGCCCGGCATAGATGCGAAGGCCGGGCTTCGTCTTAAAGACACGTAAGTCTGTGGGTTCGTCTATGGCGGAGTTCCCAAACTCTTTTTTTGAAAGATAATATGCCAATCGACTGAATATGGTGCCGCCCTTAGCTGTCCCGGCTTCCATACTTCCAGCGATATGGCCGATGCTGCCGGGTTCCAGGGCAGCTTTGTTGTCCTCATCGGTATTGATATGCATTTCATCCTGTATTTACTGATCACGCACACCAGCACGCGAGATCATAAATAAAAATTTGTATTTTTGACTTGATATATCGCTGGAATCGTCTTGTATGTATCGTTAAAATATAATTGATTCAATCCGGCGGTCACGGATATGGGTTCCGACCTTTTCAATAAACTCTCCCATGGGAACTCCGTGGCGGACCTTGCCGTCTAACGTCCTTACGGAAAGGGTGCCATTCTGACGCTCTTTTTCTCCTGCCGTGATGATCAGGGGGATCTGAGACAACTGGGCTTCCCGCACCTTTTTATTGAGACTTTCCGAACGGGTGTCCACGGATGAGCGCATGCCGGCCTCCTCGAACCGCTGATGCAGTTCGGTGGCAAAAGACGCCAGTTCATCATTAATGGGCAGCACCACTACCTGGACCGGGGCCAGCCAGAGGGGAAACTTTCCGGCAAAATGCTCGATGAGTATCCCTAAAAACCGTTCGATGGACCCGTAAATCACCCGGTGAATCATCACCGGCCGGTGCTTTTCATTGTCAGCCCCCACATACGACAGGTCGAAGCGCTCGGGCAGGGACATATCCAGTTGGAGGGTGCCGCACTGCCAGGTGCGGCCGATGGCGTCTTTGATGTGAATGTCGATTTTCGGCCCGTAAAACGCGCCGTCGCCCTCATTGATCTTGTATTCCATGCCATAGGCATCCAGGGCGGCCGTAAGCCCGCCGGTGGCCTTTTCCCATTGCTCGTCGGTACCGATGGACTTTTTCGGCCGGGTGGACAGCTCCAGGTGAAACCCCAGACCGAAGATCCCGTACATCCGCTTGACCAGATTGAGCACCCCTAAAATTTCGGTTTTGATCTGGTCCGGGGTCATGAAAATATGGGCATCGTCCTGGTGAAAAGCCCGGACCCGAAACAAACCGGACAGCACCCCGCTGAGTTCGTGGCGGTGAACCAGACCGATTTCCCCGACCCGCAGGGGCAGATCCTTGTAGGAATGCCGTTTCATTTTAAACAACAGCATCCCGCCCGGACAGTTCATGGGCTTGATGGCCGACTCGGTCTCGTCGATGACCACTGTATACATGTTTTCCCGGTAATTTTCCCAGTGCCCGCTCCGCTCCCAGAGGCTCCGGTGCAAAATAACGGGGGTCTTGGTTTCCACGTAGCCGGCCCGGCGATGTTCCTCCCGCCAGTATTGGAGAAGGGCGTTCCAGATTTCCATGCCGCCGGCGTGAAAAAACGCCATGCCCGGAGCCTCGTCATGGAAGCTGAAAAGGTCCAGGGCCGCCCCGATTTTCCGGTGGTCGCGTTTACGGGCTTCTTCCAGCAGATTCAGGTAGGCCGCCAGTTCCTTTTTATCAAAAAAAGCCGTACCGTAGATGCGCTGGAGCTGGGGATTGGCCGGATCCGCCCGCCAGTAGGCGCCCGAAACCTTCATCAGCTTGACGGCCCGGACAAAACCCGTATGGGGCACATGGGGACCACGGCACAGATCGGTAAACTCCCCCTGGTTATAAAAGGAAATCGTCCCATCGGGAAGATCCGATATCATCTCTTGCTTATAGGGCTCGTTTTTGTAGAAATCCAGGGCCTCGGCCTTGCTTACTTCTTTGCGGACAATGGGAATCTTGGCATTGATGATGGTTTTGATTTCCGCCTCGATTTTATCAAAATCCGCTTCGGATATGGGCTCCATGTCGATATCGTAATAAAAGCCGTTTTCCACCACCGGTCCGATGGTCAGTTTCGCATCCGGATAAAGGCGGCAGATGGCATGCGCCATGACATGGGCCGCGCTGTGCCGCATGATTTCAAGCGCTTCTTTGTCTTTTACGGTATAAAACCGCACATGGGCGTCTTGATCGATGGAAGCGCTCAAGTCCACCACCCGTTCGTCAACGGCCATGGCCACGCAATTGCGGGCAAACCCTTCGGAAATGGATTTCGCCACGGTCATGCCGTCCACCGGTGCGTCAAACGTCTTAACATTCCCGTCGGGAAAAGTGATATTGATCATTGATTTATTATCCCAAAACCGTTTATATCAATCGCAATGTTACGTAAAAATTATCAAATACCTTGTTTTTAAAACGCTTTTCTATGTAAGCAAAAAGACCATCAGGGTCAAGGAGAAATATAAAAACCGGTGTCTGAGAACCTCAATTTCATTGATACAACCGCCGCCTTTGCCGATGCCGTTTCCCGCATGCGTCACGAACCCGTGATCGCCTTCGACCAGGAGGCGGATTCCATGTTTCATTTCACGGAAAAAGTCTGCCTGATTCAGATGGCCACACCCAGCGCCGCTTTTGTCATCGATCCCCTTTCCGTCGGTGATCTGCCCCTCCTTGGCGATGTGTTGTCAAATCCTGCCATTATCAAGATCCTTCACGGCGCGGATTATGACATCCGATGCCTTTACCGGGATTTCGGCATTACAGTGGAAAACCTGTTTGATACCGAGCTGGCGGCCCGCTTTCTGGGGGAGCCGGAAACCGGGCTTAACGCTCTGGTAGGAAAGTATTTTGATGTTGTTCTGGAAAAAAAATACCAGAAAAAAGACTGGTCCGTTCGTCCCCTGCCCGCGGAAATGATCGCTTATGCCGCCGACGATGTCCGATATCTGATTCCTCTGTATCATCTGCTTCGTACCCGGCTGGAAGAAAAAAAACGCCTGGATTGGGTTCTGGAGGAGTGCGATGATCTGTCCCGGGTCCGGTCCGAATCCGAGGGAAGCCAGCCCCTGTTTCCCAGAGTTAAAGGCGCCGGTCGCCTGCAGCCCCGGAGTCTGGCCGTGCTGGAAGCGCTCCTGACGTTCCGCCAGCAACTCGCCCGTCAAAAGGACCGGCCGCCCTTTAAAATTATCGGCAA
>CAZRES010000123.1:0-8910 GCA_964598885.1 uncultured Desulfobacteraceae bacterium
CGCACGCAACTGGTATTTCATCGCCACCTGGCCGATTCTTCTTGGCTATGAAGGCGCCAACGACGGCTTGGTCAGCGTCAACAGCGCCAAGTGGGGCAACTTCAGAGGAACTGAAGATGCTTCCTGGTACAGTGCGGGGTGCGATCACCTTAATATCGTGGATCAGCTTTTTGGTTTCACTCCCGGATTTGACGCTCCCGGGTTTTATGTCAATATAGCAAAAGATCTGAAATCCAGAGGATATTGATTTATATCCCCAATTGATTCACAAGATAAACTCAAAAGTAAAACAAAAAAGGGATGCCGGGAAATCGGCATCCCTTTTTTGCGTCTTTTTTCCCCAAAGCCTTTCTGTGTGTTCCCGCCCTTCCTTTTTATAACTTGAAAACAGCAGTTGAAAACCTTAATGTCATTCGGTAATGATGACTACGAATAAAGTTTGTTTTTGGCGGGTATGTTTTCATCCGCCATACAGGAAAACGCCATACAGGAGAAATAAGTAAAAATGCATTATGAAGGCTACATCATCCGACCGCCGAGCGAGGCCGACAGCATCCTGCTCCAGGCCACGGTGGGATGTTCCCACAACAAGTGCACCTTTTGCGGGGCCTACAAGGGCGAGCGGTTTAAAATCAAATCCGATGACATTATTTTCGAAGACATCGCCTATGCGGCTCGTCACATGCGGCGCCAGAACCGGGTGTTTCTCTGCGACGGCGACGCGCTGATCATTCCTCAGAAACGGCTGGTTCCGATTTTAAAGGAAATCCGCCGACAGCTTCCCTGGGTCAACCGGGTGGGGGTCTATGCCAACACCAAGGGAATCCGCATGAAAACCCCGGAGGAATTGAAGGAACTTCGCGACCTGGGGCTGGGCATCGCCTATATGGGGCTGGAAACCGGGGATGACGAAACTCTAAAAGCGGTCAACAAGGGCGCCACCGCCCAGACCATGATCGAAACGGGCCAGAAAATCCGGGCCGCGGGCATCAAGCTGTCCATCACCGTGCTGCTGGGAATCGCCGGACGGGACCGCTCCCAGATCCATGCCGAGGCCACGGGCCGGGTGCTGTCGGCCATTGATCCCGAATATGTCGGGGCCTTGAGCATCATGCTGATTCCGGGTACGCCGCTGTATGACGAGTATGAAGCCGGCCGGTTTGTATTGATCGATCCGCCGGAAATGCTGGCCGAGTTGCGCACCATGATCGCCCACACCCATCTGACCGACGGGCTGTTTCACGCCAATCATGCGTCCAATTATCTGCCCATCCGGGCAAAGATGCCGGAAGACAAGGATCGAACCCTGGCCTTGATCGATGAGGCCCTTGCCGGAAAAATCAAGCTGAAACCGGAATTTCTCCGGGCGCTGTGATTCGGTTTAAATCACTTCTGCCGGGAAAATAATTATCGCCATCAATCAGGTAAGGAGAAAAGACCCATGAATGACCGGACGGCCGGAACCCAGACCGATATCGACACCCTGTGCATCAACACCATTCGCGGCCTTTCCATGGACGCGGTCCAGCAGGCCAATTCCGGCCATCCCGGCGCGCCCATGGGACTGGCGCCCGCGGCATACACCCTGTGGACCCGGCATTTGAAACATCATCCCGAAAATCCCGCCTGGCCGAACCGGGATCGGTTCGTGCTCTCGGGCGGCCATGCGTCCATGCTGCTGTATAGTCTGCTTTATCTCACCGGTTATGATGTGAGCCTTGACGATATAAAGCAGTTCCGCCAATGGGGAAGCAAAACCCCGGGTCATCCCGAATACGGCCACACGCCCGGCGTGGAGACCACCACCGGCCCCCTGGGCCAGGGGTTTGCTACGGCTGTAGGCATGGCCATGGCCGAACGCCACCTGGCGGCCAAATTCAACCGTGACGGCCATGGTATTGTCGATCATTTTACGTATGTGATATGCGGCGACGGGGACCTTATGGAGGGACTTTCCGCCGAAGCCGCGTCTCTGGCCGGTCACCTGGGGCTGGGCCGGCTGATCTGCCTTTACGATGCCAACCGGATTTCCATTGAAGGAAGCACGGACATCGCCTTTACCGAAGACGTGGGCCGGCGGTTTCAGGCCTATGGCTGGCAGGTGCTGGTCGTGGAAGACGGCAACGATATTACGGCCATCGACAATGCGGTTGCCGCGGCAAAAGCCGAAACCGACAACCCCTCCCTGGTCATCGTCCGGACCCAGATCGCTTACGGCAGCCCCAATAAGCAGGGAAGTGCGGATGCCCACGGCGCGCCGCTGGGAGAAGAGGAAATCCGGTTGACCAAACGGTTTCTAGGATGCTCGGAAAACGAGTGTTTTTGTTCCCCTGATCCGGTGCTGGCCCACTGCCGGAAGGCCGTTGCCGCCGGCGCTGCCCTGGAAGCGGAATGGCGGGAACGCGTAAACGATTATGAAAAACACTACCCGGACCTGGCCCGGCAGTGGGCCGATATGGTCGCCGGGACTCTTCCCGAGGCATGGGAAAAGGCCGTTCCCGAATTTTCCTCCGGCGATGGTTCCATGGCCACCCGCAAGGCGTCCGGCATTGTGTTAAACGCCCTGGCCGAAGCCGTCCCCGGCCTTCTGGGCGGTTCCGCGGATCTGGCTCCGTCCAACAACACGGTCATCAAATCCGCATCGGATTTTCAGAAAACCGATTACAACGGCCGCAATATCCGGTTCGGAGTCCGGGAGCATGCCATGGCCGCGATCCTGAACGGGTTGTCCCTGCATACGCCGGGGCTAAAGCCGTACGGCGGAACATTTCTGGTTTTTGCCGATTACATGCGGCCCGCCATCCGGTTGTCGGCCCTGATGAAACAGCCGGTGATCTACATTTTCACCCATGACAGCATTGCCGTGGGCGAAGACGGCCCCACCCACCAGCCGGTGGAACACCTGGCCTCCCTGCGGGCCATCCCCGGCCTGACGGTGATCCGGCCGGCCGACGCCACCGAAACCGCCGCGGCCTGGCAGTATGCCGTCAGCTCGCAACAGGAACCCGTGGCCCTGATACTAAGTCGTCAGAACCTGCCGGTCATCGACCGAAGCAGGGGGCCGGCCGCGGATCAACTCCGCAACGGCGGTTATGTGCTCTTTGATACGGACGGCACGCCGGATGTGATCCTCATGGGCAGCGGTTCCGAGGTTCATCTCTGTGTGGCGGCCCGGGACATGCTGGCGGAAAAAGGGATCTCCGCCCGGGTGGTAAGCATGCCGAGCTGGGAGCTGTTTGAAAACATGACCGACGATTACAAGAACAGCGTGCTGCCCCCTGATGTCCGGATTCGGGTGGCGGTGGAAGCCGGGGTGCCCATGGGATGGGAAAAATACGTGGGCGACGCCGGCGCTGTTATCGGTATGACCACGTTCGGAGCATCGGCCCCGGGCGGAGTGGTGATGAAAAACTTCGGATTTACGGCAGAAAACGTGGCGGAAACCGTACAAAATCTTACGCGCTGAATTTAAGGCGCGTCAACGCGGCCGGCGTGATCTCGGAATCCCAGCAGGGCAGGATGGCATTATTGGTGAACACCGGGTCCGCGGCCAGATCGTAACGGGAGGCGGCGCATGCCGCCTCCCACATGGGCGTGCCGGGCAGCGGCGAATAATACGTCAAATGCGGCGTGATCCCGCACCGCCGGACCGCTGCCATAGAGGCGGCCACTGATGCCGGGTCCTGGCCCGGAAGTCCGGCCAGCAGGTAAGCCCCCAGTTGGTGATCCGAAAAGCCGGCTTCCCGCAGATACGCCAATGCCCGGTCAAACTCCGCAACCCCTCCGATCTTGCTATCATTTCGATGGTCAAAATCCGTGGTTTCCAGCCCCAGCCGCAGGGTTTTCATGCCCGCCTGAAACATCCGCCTTGCCATCTGCAGTGTGATGGCCCGGATGTGGACCCCATTGGGCGTATGAAAATTCACGTTTAATTGCGCCTCCGCGATTCCCTCAAACAGCGGGATGGCATGTTCGGCGGCATCCATGAGCAAGGCATCGTCGTAAAACGCGAATTCGTGCACCTCGAATTTCTCATGCCAGAAGCGGATCTCCTCGATGACCCCCGCCGGACTCCGGCGTATGCGTCCGGGCTGCAGGATGTTGGAGGCGCAGTAGTCGCAGGAAAAGGGACATCCCCGGGAAGTCAGCAGGGGGATGTAGCCGATGGTGTGCTGCAGATCAAAGGCCGGAAACGGGTAGGTGTCAAGATCATAGGGATCAAACCGTAGCGATGGCCGGACGCCGGTAATATCGGAAATGATATCGACAATGGATGTCTCGGCCGGACCGCTGATGATGTGGTCCGCGCCGATGGCGGAGACGGCGTGTTCCCGCCAGAGGGTGGCGTACACCCCGCCGACGGCAATGGGTGTCGTCGGATGGATTTTGCGGATTTCAGCGATGGTCTCCATCAGGCCGGGATACCAGTAAGTCATCATGCAGGTGATCAGGATGACGTCCGGCCGGGAAATGGCGGCCAGGTCCCGGGCAAACCATTCGGGCCTGATCCCGTAGCGGGAATACCGTCGCCGGAGGCCTTTCAGCGCAACCGGCGGATCAATGCGGGTCTTGAGAAAGGGCCCGCGGCCGTTTCGGGCCAGAGGGTCAGTCGGTCGGGCCAGAAAATGAAACCGGTTTTGGCAGTCGATATAGGAAACCTCAAATCCATGCAGCCGGCAGATGGCTCCCAATTGCAACAGTCCTAAGGGTTTGGCCCAGAAATCATAGGCCGTGAAATCATGGATCCAGGGATTGACCAGAAGGATGTGGGGCGGCTTAATCCGCATCTTTGAAATAACGCATGGATGTTTTTTTCAGCTCCTTGCGGCTGAATAAAACAGTATAGTCGGTCACACCGATTTTTTGCGATATCTGTTCGGCGATTCGTCGGCAGGACGCCTCATCACGGGCATGGACCATGGTATAGAGGTTATAGGGCCAGCCAGGCGCGGAATTCCGGCGGTAGCAGTGGGAGACCTGTTTGAACCGGGCCGCTTCTTTGCCCGCCGCGTCAATGTGTTCTTCATCCACCCGCCAGGCGATCATGGCATTGGCCGTAAATCCCGATTTCTGGTGGCGAAGGGTGGCGCCGAACCGGCGGATGATGCCTTTATCGCAGAGCACCTTTAATTCCGCCAGGACAGTGTCTTCAGCCACCCCGATTTTTTCGGCGATTTCCAGGTACGGCCGGGATGTTACGGGCAGATCTCCCTGGATGGCGGCGATGATTTTTTTCTGCAGATCTGTAATCATGGTTTTTTTTATCCGTAAGGGATTGGTAATGTCAAGGCATGATGCGACTTTTCACGGAAGTGTCAGAATAGGGCAGGCATCTTATTTATCCGGAAACAGCCGGCGAATATCATCTTCCGAGGCCCTGCAGATTCCCCGCTCGGTGATAAAGGCGGTCACCAGCCGGGCCGGGGTCACGTCAAAGGCAAAATTGGCCGCCGGGCTGTCATTGGGCATCACCAGATGATCCTTGGTCCGGAATAAAGCGGGCATATAGCGCACCTCATCAGGATCCCGGGCTTCAATGGGAATTCCGGCCACCCCGTCGGCAATGGTCCAGTCAAAGGTGGATGAGGGCAGAGCCACGTAAAAGGGAATGTGATTGTCTCTGGCGCTTAAAGCCTTTAAATAGGTGCCGATTTTGTTGGCCACATCTCCGGTATAGGTGGTCCGGTCCGTGCCCACGATGACCATGTCCACCATGTTGTGCTGCATGAGATGGCCCCCCGCGTTGTCGGTGACCACCGTGTGTGGGATGCCGTGCCGGCCCAATTCCCAGGCCGTCAACCGGGAACCCTGGTTTAACGGTCGGGTTTCATCCACCCAGACATGCACGGCAATGCCGGCATCATGAGCCGCGTAGATGGGGGCTGTGGCCGTTCCCAACTCCACGCAGGCCAGGGCTCCGGCATTGCAATGGGTGAGAATATTGACCGGGTGACCGGATTTTTTTTCGGCCGCCGCCGCAATAAGGGGAAGACCATGACGGGCGATCTGCCTTGAATTTTCGGCCTCTTCTTCGGCAATGGCGCCGGCCTCCCGCCAGGCCCGCTTTATTCGGTTTTTCGCTGATTTTTCCGAGAGAACGGCCGCCAGGGTCCGGTTGACGGCCCAGGCCAGATTCACCGCCGTGGGTCGGGCGGAGGCGATGCGCGCCGCCTGGCCGGAAAGCCATTTATCGTCTTTGACACGGTCACCGCCGGCAGCGGCCGATAGATAGACGCCATAGGCTCCGGTTACGCCGATTAAAGGCGCGCCCCGCACCACCATTTCCCGAATGGCGTAAATTGCTGTTTCCACCGTGTCTATATCCATGACCTCTAACGCGCCGGGAAGCTTGCGCTGGTCGATGATTTTAACGGCGCTTGTTTCCGGTTCGATCCATATGGGACGAAGGGTTGCAGGCTTTTTACGCATAAATGATGCCTCATTCTTGACAAGGTTGTTGTTTATATGATTAATATTATAATTTCAAATTGATGTCATCGCAAACGCCTATCTTCTTCATGGCATTGTAGGATTGGCTTTTTTTATACGGCGCTGTCAAAATGGATAATGGCTCAATAAAGCAGTCACCCGGTACTTTTCAAATGAATAATCAAAAAAGACCGTTAATACAAGCCGTTTGGCAAGCGACAGCCATTTTGGCCATCAGTCTGGTCCTTGGTCTCGGATACAACCATTTCCGTCCGGATCGGATTCCTACCTTCTGCGACTGGAGTGATGAACCGCCCGAAGAAGGTGTGGCCGGCTCAATGTTCGATATCACCCTGGCCGAAGCCGCACAACTGTTTCATCAGGAAAAAGCCATATTTCTGGATGCCCGGCCTCCCAGTCAGTATGAAAAGGAACACATTCAGGGGGCATTCAATCTTCCGTGCCAGAACATCGATGAGATTTGTTTCGAGTTTCTGGATCAGGTGTTAATGGACAAGATCATTATCGCTTATTGTGACGGCGCCACCTGCGATCTCGGTGTAAAACTGGCGACGTTTCTCTGTGATTTGGGATTTGAAGACGTCAACGTTCTGCCCAATGGTCTGTCCCGATGGAAACGGCATCATCTGCCGACGGCAACCAAAGGGATATGACAAAAACGATATGACTACCCCTTATTCCCCTATCGATCCGGACGGGAAAACCCCGTGCGAAAATGATTTCCCGCCAAAAGAAGACTGGCGTCATGCGGGAATGAACCATCCCCATTCGGGTCCGTCTGTTGACACCACCGGCTTTCGTCTGCTGGTGACCCTTGGCATCAACTTCATCATTCCGGTGGTGCAGATTGTCGGCGGTGTCATGGCCAACAGCATCGCTCTGATTTCCGACGCCGTCCACAACTTCAGCGATTTTATCGCCATCCTGGTATCGTATTTCGCTCTGCGAATCGGAAGAAAAGGCGCTTCCATCCGCCATACCTTCGGATTTCAGCGCGCCGAAATACTGGGCGCCCTGCTTAACGTGGCCATCCTGTTTTGCGCCGTGATTTTTATTGTTTACGAGGCTTTCGGCCGGCTCTGGCAACCCCAGCCGGTGGCAGGCATGCTGGTGATGATCATGGCCGGAATCGGGATTGCCGGCAACGGTTTTTCCGCGTTACTGCTGTATCGGGACTCCCGGCACAATCTGAATATCCGGGGCGCGTTTTTGCACATGATCGGCGATTTTCTGACCTCCCTGATGGTTCTGGTCTCTGGCGCGGTGATGTTATGGCGGCCCTGGTTCTGGCTGGATCCGCTCCTGTCGTTTCTGATCGCCGGCTTTATCCTGAAGAACTGCTGGGCGGTGCTCACCGAAGCCGTGGCCATCCTGATGAACGCCACCCCCAGGGAGCTTGATCTGCCGGAAATTCAGAAATTTTTGGAAAACCGTCCGGAAATCAACTCCGCCCATTATCTTCATGCCTGGAACCTTGGCAACAGCGGCATTGCCTTTACCTGTCATCTGACGGTAGATGATCAAATGGTCAGTGATACGGAAATCCTGGCGGAAAAAATACGCCACGCGCTTTTTCATCAGTACGGCATCGATCATCCGGTTTTTCAATTTGAAACCATGACCTGTGGAGAGGGGAATATGCTTTGCAGTTTTTCGGACCAGGAACAGTCCGGACAATCGGCGATTCAAGATCCCCCGTCTGCCGGAGCCGCCCGCCCGAAAAAAGTATTTCTTCTTTTGGCATGGGGCAGTCGGATCATCCTCGGGATGATTTTTATCGCTGCCGGGATTCCGAAGATTCTGCAACCGGCGGAATTTGCCGCCGCCGTCTATAATTACCGTATTCTGCCGGACGCCGCGGTCAATATCGTGGCGCTGACGCTGCCTTGGCTGGAAGTGCTGGTGGGCGGGATGCTGATCGTCGGATTATGGATGCCCGGGGCCGTGCTGATCTATACGTTATTGATGATCAGCTTTATTTCGGCCCTGGGATACAATATGGCCCGGGGACTGAATATTCACTGCGGCTGTTTTTCGCCCACTGCGGGGGAAACCATCAATTTCTGGACCATCATTCGGGATATCGGGATCCTGTTGATGTCGTTTTATCTGTTTTTTGCCGTATGGATCAAACACATTTTTTCCCATTCCGACAAGAAAAAATAAAAGCCCCATTGAATGATGCTTTGAAAAGCGTCCCATCTTAAGCGCCGTTAAATCAGGGTGGCATTATCCGCGTTTTTGGGCTGATTGGCGTCAAAGAAAAAATGTTCTTCTCCAAATGCCGGCTTCAGATCCGTAATCCAGGCGGCATCCTTGTTGTATTGAGCGAAAAACGGCCGGTTCACCCATGACGGATTTCTGGCCTGCAGCATCCTCAGCACGAAAATTTTTTCCCCGTTGACTTCGGAAACGCCCAGAACCTGAATTTTTCCGGGCCAGGCCGACATGCTGGGACCG
>CAZRES010000124.1:0-8739 GCA_964598885.1 uncultured Desulfobacteraceae bacterium
AAAGCCTTAAACGGTCTGGGCGAAAATTTTGCCGCCGGCGATGCCGCCAAGCAAGAGCTGGAAAAATATGCGCCTTACGGCACGGCGGCCATTACTCCGACCTGTCTGCGCAACCATCTGATGCTGTTCGAAATGAAAGAAGGTCGCGGTCCCATCATGATGGATACGGTCACCGCCCTTGGCGAACTCGGCAAGACCATGGACAAGAAGGAACTCAAGCATCTGGAATCGGAAGCCTGGGAAGACTTTCTTGACATGACCTGCGGCCAGGCCAACCTCTGGTGCGCCACTGACACCGAACCGGAAAAGAAGAATTCCGAAATCATGCCGACCGAGCCGTATCTGCTGGGTTCCCACTCGGGCTGCTGCGGGATCTGGACCTCGGGTCCGGATTATGATTGGGTGCCGGATTCCTACAAGATCAAGTTCAACGGCAAGGTCTACAACCGGATGACCACGGTCGCCGGTCTTTTCACTTCCGGTGACGGTGTTGGCTGTTCCGGTCACAAGTTCTCCTCGGGCTCCCATGCCGAAGGCCGGATGGCGGCCAAGGAAATGGTCAAGTTCATCCGTGACAATGCGGATTTCAAACCGAGCCTCAAGGAAAGCACCCAGGAACTGGTGGACATGGTCTACAAGCCGGTCCGGACCTATCTGGACAATGCCGAGTATACCACCGCGGATGACATCAATCCCAACTACATCAAGCCCAACGGCATGATGTACCGGATGATGAAAAACACCCATGAGTACGGCGCTGGTACTTCAACGTATTACCAGACCAGCGAAAAGATGCTGGAAATCTGCATCAACAACCTGGAAGTCATGCGCGAAGATGCCGAAAAACTGGCTGCCGGCGATCTCCATGAGCTGATGCGCGCCTGGGAAATTTATCACCGCCTCTATACGGTGGAAGCCCATCTGCGTCACATCCAGTACCGCAAGGAAACCCGCTATCCGGGATTCTATTATCAGGCGGACCATCCGGGACAGGATGATGCCAACTGGTTCTGCTTTACCAATTCCAGCTATGACAAGGCCTCCAATGAGTGGAGCCTGAAGAAAGTGGATTATGTCAAAATCATTCCGTAACATTTGCTGATTTTGATACGATGACCTGCCTCCAGGCGCTTTTACGGCGCCTGGAGGTTTTTATTAATTCCATAGATTGTGCCCAACAGCGACAATCCGTAACTGGGTACCGGCGACCTGTCCATCCGTGTTATGAAAAGATCGGATGCACGTCTCGCCGATTTCGAGTTAAGGGTTTTCATCTAAATGTTTCGTTAATTGAACATTCAAGCACGGAGGGATGGCATGACTGAAAACAAGGCAACCCCTTTTAGCGGCAGTATCATGGTGGTGGGCGGCGGCATCAGCGGTCTGACCACGGCTTTGGAAGCCGCCGAGGTGGGGTACGAAGTCTTCATCGTTGAAAAAAATCCGTACCTGGGCGGAAGGGTGGCGCAGCTCAATCAGTATTTCCCCAAACTGTGCCCGCCGACCTGCGGTCTGGAGATCAATTTTCGACGGATCAAGGACAACCCCAGAATCAAGTATTTCACCCTGGCTGAGGTCGAAAACGTCAGCGGCGGACCGGGAGCTTATGATGTCACGGTGCGGCTGAATCCCCGCTATGTTAATGAAAACTGCACCTGCTGCGGGGAGTGTGCAACGGCCTGTGAAGCGGAGATCCCCAATGAATTTAATTTGGGGATGGACCGCACCAAAGGCGCCTATCTGCCGTTTGAAATGGCGTTTCCGGCGCGCTACGTGCTTTCCCCCCAGATCATCGGAACCGAAGACGCCAAACGCTGCGAGGAAGCCTGCAAGTACAGCGCCGTTGAACTGGAAATGAAAAGCAAGACCGTAACGCTCAATGTGGGCGCCGTTGTATGGGCCACCGGCTGGGAGCCCTATGACGCGGCCAAGATCGACAACCTGGGATTCGGCCGGTATTCCAATATCATTACCAATATGATGCTGGAACGCCTGGCATCCCCCAACGGCCCCACCAGGGGTAAGATTCTCCGGCCGTCGGATGACGCGGAGCCGGCCAGCGTCGCCTTCGTCCAGTGCGCGGGCTCCCGGGATGAAGATCATCTTCCCTATTGTTCCTATATCTGCTGCATGGCGTCCCTGAAGCACGCCAGCTATATCCGGGAACGCTATCCGGATGCCAAAATCTATATTTTCTATATCGATATGAGAGCCCCGGGGTATCGTTACGAGAAGTTTTATCAAAAGATCAAGGAAGATCCAAACGTCTTTTTTATCAAGGGAAAGGTTGCCCAAGTCGATCAGGCCGCCGATAATCATCAGATTACCGTGGTTGCCGAAAACGCCGTCACCGGTGAAAAAATCCGGCAGACCGTGGATCTGGTTGTGCTGGCCACCGGCATGCAGCCCACGACCGCCGTCAGCAGACCGCCCGTATCCGATCTTTGCTACAGTGAAGATGGATTCATTATTAATGACTTTGAAAAAGGCGGCATGTTTGCGGCCGGCTGCGCCAATAAACCGGCGGATGTGGTTTCATCCAATCAGAATGCGACCGGTATGGCCTTAAAAGCGATTCAAACCCTGGTGAAAAGGTAGGAGGTTTATCCATGGATAAAAAATATGGTGTATATATCTGCACGGGCTGCGGCATCGGCGATGTCCTGGACATCAAGGCTCTGAGCGACGCAGCGCAGGAAGAGGGGATGACGGCTCAGACTCATCCCTTCCTGTGCAGTCAGGAGGGAGTCGCGCTGCTGAAAAACGACATCGCGGAAAAAGGCATCAACTCTCTGGTGCTGGCCGCGTGTTCCCGCCGGGTAAATTATGATGTGTTTAAATTCGACGGCTGTATCGTGGATCGCGTTAATATCCGGGAGGGCGTGGTCTGGAGTCATCCCCGGTCCGAGTTCCCCGCCATCACGGAAGAGGAAAAGAAGGCCGGTACGGCGTTTGACCGGATTCAGATGATGGCCGAGGATTATCTGCGCATGGGCATCGCCCGGATTAAGAAGGTCAATCTGCCGGAACCGTACCTGTTGGAGACCCTCTCCAAACGGATTCTTGTGCTCGGCGGCGGCGTGACCGGTATGAGCGCGGCTCTGGACGCGTCCAAAGCCGGGCTTGAAGTCACCATTGTTGAGAAAACCGATGCTCTCGGCGGCAATTCCGCCAAATGGCGAAAGCAGCTTCCGTTAACTCCTCCCTATGATGCGCTCCGACCATCGGTGGTGGCGGAACAGATCAAGGCGGTTGAGGCGGATCCTAAGATTACCGTGAAGACCGCCACGGAAGTAGCCCGCATCGCCGGCGAGCCGGGGAATTTCACGGTGACCTTCAAAAAACCGGGCGAACGGATCGAATTTGACGTGCCGTATCCCCTGCCGCCGGAAATGCGGGTGGATGAAAACGGCAAAGAGCTCAACGCCGAGCAACTGCATGAAAAATTTCTTGAATACAACGAGGGCAGAAAAGATATTCTGACCATCGATCCCGATGGCGAACAATTCGGAGCGGTTATTCTGGCCGCCGGCTGGCGGCCGTATACTCCGGCGGAAGGGGAGTTCGATCATCTGGGCTTCGGTCAGTATCCCGACGTGGTGACCAATTATCAGTTTGAGGAAATTGCGGCCAAAGGGAAAATCCTTCGACCGTCCGACGGCAAAGAAGCCAAATCCGTGGTGTTTATCCAGAGCCCCGGCAAAGAAGATGACAGCGATTTTCCCTATACCGGATCCGTGACCAGCATGGTGGCCTTGAAACAGGCCAAATATGTGAACGAGGATTATCCGGACGGGAAAGCCTACATTTTCTACCAGCATATGCGAACCCCGGGCCTGTCGGAAAATTTTTACAAAAGCATGCAGCAGGAACCGGGCATCTTCATGACCAAGGGTGAGGTCACCGGTGTTTCCAAAAACGGAGCCGGTCTCAAGATTGATGCCGCCGACACCCTGCTGGGGGAAAATATCCAGGTGAAAGCCGACATGGTGGTCCTGGCCACCGGAATGGTCCCGGTCACCGTGGACAATCCGGTCGTCAACCTGGCCTATCGCCAGGGTCCGGGATTCCGTGACAATGACTTGTTTGACGGATACGCGGATTCCAATTTCATCTGCTTTCCGTATGAAACCCAGCGCACCGGCATTTATGCCGCCGGGGGCATCCGCCGCAGCATGACCATTGACGAATCCATGGAAGACGCTGCCGGCGCGGCCCTGAAAGCCATTCAATGTCTGGAATCGGTCAACCGGGGCGTATCGGTTCATCCCCGGTACGGGGACATGACGTTCCCGGATTTCTTTTTTCAGCGGTGCACCCAGTGCAAGCGCTGCACGGATGAATGCCCCTTCGGCGCCATCGATGACGATGCCAAGGGGACGCCCAAACCCAACCCGGCGCGCTGCCGGCGGTGCGGAACGTGCATGGGCGCCTGTCCGGAACGGATCATCAATTTCGCCGATTACAGCATCGACAGCATCGGCTCCATGGTCAAGGCGGTCCAGGTTCCTTCCGAGGATGATTTTGACGAGCCGCCGCTGCGTATCTTAGGGTTGGTATGTGAAAACGACGCCTATCCGGCGCTTGACATCATCGGTCTCAACAAGCTTTCCTATTCCGCAGATGTGCGGCTGATTCCGGTGCGGTGCCTTGGATCGGTCAACGTGATCTGGATCAAGGACGCCCTGTCCCAGGGCATGGACGGCGTGTTCCTGCTGGGATGCCAACACGGCGATGATTACCAGTGTCACTTTGTCAAAGGCAGCGAACTGGCCAGCATCCGGATGAAGAAGATCGGCGAAGCCCTGACAAGCCTGGCCCTGGAAGTGGAACGGGTGGCCCAGTATGAGGTGGCCATTGACGAATATGATAAAATACCCAAGATTATCAATGATTTCGTTGAATTGATCGACGGTATCGGCCCGAACCCCTTCAAGGGATTCTAACGCATAAAATGGTGCGGCCGCCGGAATCATGTGAATTCCCGGGCGGCCGCATAAATGATATTGCAGGACATCAAACGGCGTTCATGTGCCAACGCCACGACGGGAGGTATGAACTATGGCGGATAAATACCTGGTTGAACCAGATGTTGGTTTTATAAAGGAACTCAGGGCTCTGGGGGGAGAATCCCTTAAAAAATGTTTTCAGTGCGCCACGTGCTCGGTGGTGTGCCCCATTTCACCGGACACCAAACCCTTTCCCCGCAAGGAAATGATCGCCGCGTCCTGGGGATTGAAGGATAAACTCATCCGTAATGGCGACATCTGGCTTTGTCATAACTGCGGCGACTGCTCCACCTCTTGTCCCCGGGGCGCCCAGCCGGGTGATGTGCTTTCGGCCATCCGGATGTACGCCATCAGCCATTACGGCGGATTTCCAAAGCTCGGGGCATTGATCAACGATCCCAAAAAACTGCCGGTGGTAGCGGCTATTCCGGCCGTGCTTTTTCTGGTGATCGGGCTGATTCTCAAAATGTTCGGTATCCACTGGTTGAATTTCAGCCCCGAGCTGAACGAATACGGCCAGATCGCCCATGCCAATTTTTTCCATACCTGGCTGGTGGACCTGATCTTCATTCCCCTTTCCATCTGGGTGGTGGTGGTATTTGCCCTGGGATTGAAACGGTTTGTGGCGGATATTCACGCCGATGCCCTTGCCGAGAAAAAAACGGATAAAGAAAAAATCGATCCCCGGCAATTTGTCCAGGCTCTGATCCGGGTGATCCCGACCATTCTGAAACACAAGAAATTTTCCGAATGCACGGAAAACGACGAGCGCGCCACACCTCATATGATGGTCTTTTTTTCCTTTATCGGCCTGGCCATCGTAACGGGAGTCTTTTTCGTAACGCTCTATGTATTCGGGATTCACGGCCCCTACAGCCAGCTTAACCCCATCAAGATTCTGGCCAATGTGAGCGGCATCGCCCTGATCGTCGGTGGCCTGCTCATGATCAAGAATCGTCTGGATAAAAAGGATGAGCAGGTCACCACTTACAAAGACTGGTTTCTCATCGGTCTTGTTCTGGGGCTGGGCGTCACCGGCATGCTGGCTCAGTTGACCCGTCTGGCGGACGCGGCCTTTCTTACCTATCTGATTTATTACATCCACCTGATGTTTGTGTTTGTATTGTTTATGTTCTTGCCGTTTTCCAAACTGGCGCACCTGGTGTATCGGACCGTGGCCATGGCGTACAACGAGTATGCGGGCAGGAAATAAGAACACCTGATCTTTTTTCGATAAACAAACATGGCCGGCATCCCACGCGGGGCCGGGAAAAAATAAAAACAAAAAGGGGCTTTCCTGGAAAGGAAAGCCCCTTTTTTAGTGCCGGTAAATTATAAGGATTTGTTATTTTTTGGATTCGCCCGTTGCCGCGCCATGGAGTTTGACTTCGACCTTTTCGGTCAGGCCGCCGTAATATTCCCGGAGAATATCGAGAACTTCTTCCCGGCCAAAATGATCGACAACGGGAAGTCCTTCACTCAAACTCTTTCGGAGCATGGTGCCGGAAAGCATGACCCGGTCTTCCTTGCTGTGCGGGCAGGTCCGCAGGGAAGCCATGCCGTCGCATTTGTGACAGTAGAAGGTCCAGTCGATTTTAAGGGGCGTACACAGAAGAGCTTTTCCGGGTTCGCTCGGGCTGGGGATCTTGTCGAAAATGGTCTGTGCTTCAAACATTCCGTAGAAATCCCCCACACCCGCATGGTCGCGGCCGATGATCATCCGTGAGCAGCCATAGTTCTGGCGGAAGGTGGCGTGCAGAAGACCTTCCCGGGGTCCGGCATAGCGCATATCCAGGGGATATCCGCCCTGAATTACGTGTTTTTCGACAAAATAATGTTTGACCAGCGTATCAATGCATTTTACGCGAACTTCCGCCGGAATGTCGCCGGGTTTGAGGTTGCCGACCAGCGAATGGATATAGACGCCGTCGCAGACTTCAACGGCGATCTTGCACAGATATTCATGGGATCGGTGCATGGGATTTCGAAGCTGCAGGGCGGCGATTTCCTTCCAGCCGCGTTCTTCGAAAAGTTTTCGGGATTCTTCGGGGCGATGATAGACGCCGGCATACTTGGTCGGGTATCCGCCTTCGGAGAGAACTTTGACCGGACCGGCCAGATTGAATTCTTTCTGATTTAAAACCATCTGGACGCCGGGATGATCATCCTTGGCGATTTTCCAGAATTCTTCAGCGGTCGGCGTGCCTTCGCCCATGAAGACTTTTTCGCATTCGTATTTTTTGTCGGCATCGGTCATTTCGTATTTTTCCGTGACCTTCATGGTGGCCATGATTTCTTTGCCTTCGGGATCATAAAGCGCGATTTCATCGCCAACGCTGACGGCGCCCGCGTCGTCCTTGGAAACGTCTAAGGTTACTGGAACAGGCCAGAAGGTGCCGTCGGCCAGCAGGAAGTTGTCGCAAACGCTTTTCCAGTCCGCCTTGGTCATGAAACCTGTCAGAGGGCTGAAGCCGCCGATGCCGATCATGATCAGATCCCCTTTTACGCGCGGGGAAATCGGGACCTGTTTCAGACCTGCGGCTTTTTTCTTTTCCGCTTCCAGTTCGGCGCCTTCGAGCAGGCAGCAGGTCAGGCCTTTGCCGCCATGGGGTGGAATCAAGTTAGACATGTTTTGTTCTCCTTTCAACGTTTATCCGTCAATAGATGATGGGTCAAACCGCCCACAGTGATGCCGAAAATACCTTTTTTACCGTTTACGTTTTAAAAGATAGACTCTTAATAGGGAAAAGCAGATTTGTCAAGTATGATAGGATTGTTTTATTCGTTTTTTTAAAAATACGATTTCCCCATCAACGTCGAGTGTCCCAAATGGTTAAGGGCAGGAGAAAAAATGGTAGCGGTTGACAGCCGGCATTTAGCAAGCGTATGTTAAAGACGATAACAGGAGACCTTAAGCTGATTCTTGTCATGCAACACCAGTCATAAAAGGCGGAAATAATGGCAAAAAGTCAGAAAAAGAAAAAAAGGAAAAAAGAGCTTACCTATGAGCGCAAGGCCATGGAGATGGCCCACGCGCACTGGGAAGCGCAGAAAGAAAAGGCCATAAAGGAGCGCCGGACCTTTCGCGGCCTGCAAATCATTCCCACGGCCAGCTATTACGATGATTCCCACGGGCACAAGCCCGGCGAGAACAACTGGACGGGGTTCGGATTTGATCTTCATCCTCAGGTGTTTGTCGCCGCCGGTGGGCTGGTTCTGCTGTTTATTCTATCAACCATCATATTTCGGGAACAGTCCGCCGCGGTTTTTCAGAATTTGCTGGACAGCATCGGCAATACATTTGGCTGGCTTTATATTCTGGCAGCCAATTTTTTTGTTGTTGTCATGATCCTGATTGCCGCGAGCAATTATGGAAAAATCAGGATCGGGGGACCCGACGCCCTGCCGGAGTTTTCCACATTCAGTTGGTATGCCATGCTCATCAGCGCCGGCATGGGGATCGGACTGATGTTCTGGAGCGTGGCGGAACCGGTTTTCCATTTTATGTCTCCGTCCCCCATGTTTGAAGTGTTGCCGGAAACCGCCCAGTCCGCCCAGGTCGCCCTGGGGCTTACCTATTATCACTGGGGGATCCATCCCTGGGGCATCTACGCGCTGGTCGGGCTTTCTCTGGCTTTTTTCGCCTACAACCGAGGCCTTCCGCTGACCATCCGTTCCATTTTTTATCCGCTTCTGGGCGACAGGATATACGGTTTCTGGGGCAATATCA
>CAZRES010000125.1:0-8650 GCA_964598885.1 uncultured Desulfobacteraceae bacterium
TGATTTCAAAACCATGGCTGCCGGCGTAATATATGCCTTCGACGCCGACTCGTTTCCGGACATCGGAAAGATCCCTGCCGCTGATCACCGCCACCGGACATGATTGGGATAGTTCTTCCAGAACCGCGCTCATTTTTTCGGAAAGCCATGCCGCTTCCGGTTTCTGCACAATCGGCGTCAATGTTCCGTCATAATCCAGAAACAAGACCACACGGCAGACATCAGGCTCACCGAAGATATCATCAAAGGCTTCCTGCGCGGACGTTAAAGACCGGTTTTCATCGGTTTCTGAATTGGTATCCGGCGGCCTGAGCTGGCCAAGATCCGCTATCACAATGTCGGCTCCGCTGCGTTTAAAATCGCCGGCCCGGTTAAACCGATCCACGGCAATGACCCAACCGAAATTTCCGGCTCGCCCCGCGGTCACTCCGGCTGTAGCGTCTTCAATCAATATGGCGCGCTGCGGTTTTACCCCCAGTTGTTTCGCCGCCTCCAGAAAAATATCCGGCGCCGGTTTTCCTTTTAAAGAGAGCGCCCCGGCATCGTTTCCGTCTACTTGAACATTGAAATAATTCGTAATTCCAGCTTTTTCAAGAATGCTTCGTCCGTTTCGGCTGGAAGTAACCATTGCGGTTTTCAGGTTTGCTTCGGCCAACTGTTTTATAAGTTTTATACTGGATGGATAGGTTTTGACCCCGTCCTTTTCCAAATGTTCGAGAAACAACTCGTTTTTCCGGTTTCCCAGCCCGCAGATCGTATTTTTTCCGGCCGGATCTCGCGGTGAACCGTAAGGAATCTCGATTCCCCTGGATTCCAGAAATGTTGAAACGCCCTCATAACGCGGCCGGCCGTCCACATAACGCAGATAATCATCTTCTTGGTCAAAAGGGGCCTGATCTTCCCCGGTCCGGTCCGCATAGGATGAGAGAAAATCGTCAAACATATGCTTCCATGCCTTGGCGTGCACGGAGGCCGTATCCGTGATCACGCCGTCAAGATCAAAGATGACGGCGTCATGGGCTTGTTTTTGAACTTTAAACTCATTTTCTTTTGCATTCATTGGTGGCTCCGAAACACAGTTGAAATAAAATGATTTCTTTTGTCCTTGTGGCCAAATTGCCGATCCCGCATCCGTCCGCTAAAAATATACAATGAACTATCTCCTACGTTTGTAGATAGTTATCGATAATATCAGCAAAATATAAAAATAATATAAGGTCCATCCCCCATATTTTCTCAACCCCCGTCAATTCGGTTTTTTTATCCTTATCATGGGCTGGCGAAGCCGTATTTTGCGGCGATTTTCATTATTCCGGTAGGAATTTTTACCGTGATATTACATGAATCACCTGATTTACGACGGTATTGAGCTGCTTATATAGTAAGGACAAAACTGATTTTTGCTGTTTTTCTACTCATTGACAAAAAGGAGCGAAATAATGGGACGTATTGACAATAAAGTCGTTGTCGTAACCGGCGCCGCCCGGGGGATCGGCCGCGCCATATGTAAAAAGCTTGCCTTGGAGGGCGGTCTGGTGGCGGTGACCGACGTTATAGATGATGAAGCAAAACAATTGGCCGAAGAGATCAAAGAATCCGGTGGACAGGCGGCATTCTGGCATATGGATACTTCAGCGGAAGAAAACGTCAAGCAGGTGCTTGCGGAAATCAGTGAAAAATTCGGAGGAATTCATGTTCTGGTCAACAACGCGGGGATCGCCGGACCCAATAAAGCGACCCATGAAATTGACGAAAAAGAATGGGATCAGGTCATGGCAATCAACGTAAAAGGCGTTTTTTTCTGCACCAAGCACGCCGTGCCCTATATGCTGAAAAACAAGGGCGGCAGCATTATCAATCTTTCTTCCATCTACGGAATCATCAGCGCTCCCGATCTTCCGCCCTATCACGCATCCAAAGGCGCCGTGCGCCTGATGACCAAAACCGACGCGCTGCTTTACGCGAAAAATCAAATTCGGGTGAATTCCATTCATCCCGGATATATCTGGACTCCGCTGGTGGAAAGTCTCGCGGAGGACTCCGGCAGCAGCGTTGAAGAATTTCGAAAAGAACTTGACGCCAAGCACCCCATCGGTCATGTTGGCGAACCAGATGATATCGCCTATGCAACTTTGTATCTGGCCTCGGAGGAAGCGAAATTTGTCACCGGCGCCGAAATTGTGGTGGACGGCGGTTACACGGCACAATAGGATGACGATGTCGTTCCCGCCGTTCCCAGGGAAAGTGAATTTTTTCCTATGAATATTCTTGTTGTTGAAGACCACGCTTTTTTCAGAAGCCTTATTCGCGATACCCTTACTGCAAGCTTTCCCTCTTCGGATATCGTGTCGGTTGAAACCAGCGAGAGCGCCATGGCGGAAATTCAGAAACGAAATTTCGACGTGGCCGTTATCGACATAAGCTTGCCGGGTGAGAATGGACTGGAACTGACCAGAAAAATCCGACGCCTGTTTCCGGACATGAAAATTATTATTTACACCCAGCACAGTCTTCCCGAATATCGCGACGCGGCCTTTGAATATGGCGCCGATCAATTTTTATCCAAAAAGGAGAATAATCCCAAAGACCTGGCTGGCGTGATCTCCACCATGATGGCGCTCTGATGCGAAGACATCCAGCCAGGCCGTTACATTGTCGTTCTGGACCGCTTCCACCATTTCATGACATAGCCGCTGGCGTAACTGACCGCCAGGAGCACAATAAAAATGAATACCAGCAAAATCGGACGTTTTCTTAAAAAATCACCGGCAATGATCACCGGCACCCCCATGATACCGTTGATAAACAACCCGATCACAAAGTAATGACGGAACGGTACGCCGGATAAGGACAGCAGATAATTTTTCATGGTATACGAGAGCCCCGGAACAGCCATGAACACGATACTGAACCGGATGGCATGTTCTGCGGGAACCTTTGGAATCCGGTACGTGCTCCCGATCCCATCGTGAAAAAACGGTCGGATATAACTGTTTGCAATTAAAAAAGATGCCAATAGATGAACCGGCATGCACACAAACATCAGAAAGGTGCCGGTATAGTATCCGAATTTCGCTCCGATGATGATCAAAAACAATGTAATGGGAAAACCGATAATCGGAAGGGTCATAAAAAAAATCACAAACAAGACGGGATGAGTATTTTCATTAACCATGTAGTTTAAAAATATTTTGATTTGCTCATGATACACCCCCAAAAAGACCGCCACGGTTACGATCAGAATGAGCAACAACCATTTCTTATAAGTAAACGGTAAATACAGGTTCATCGGCTTATTTTTCACTAGATCATTCAATTTCGGAACTATCGGATACCCGCAGGACCTGGTTGCGAAGATCCAGAGGCCTCAGAACATCATCCGGAAATTGGATTTCAGGAGGAAGAATGGCAAAACTTCTGGTTTCCTTTACCCCCGGACCGCCATGAGCGCCGTTTTCCAGGGCGAATGAGACCGGTGGATTCTGGCGGCTCCATCCGGAAATCACGAGATCGCCGGCATGGGGGTGACGGCACAAAAGGTCCAGGTCGGCCGCTATCCGCGGTGCAAACGGATGCTCCCGTTTGTCTCCGAAAATCAAAAGGTATTGCGTCACCAGGTCAAATTCTCCCGAGAGAGTAACGGCGGTCACCCGGTTGTCTACTATCGTCAAAACCATTGGTATGTTGGCCTGCCTCACCAGTTTCTTTGCCATAACCTTTTTTTGGGAATCGGAAATTGCCCCGGGAAAATAGATATGCCCGATGGGTCCCTTGGTGGTTATATGAATATCCTGGAGCGAAAATACATTATTTTCCTGATTGTTCCGGCGTCGGGATGTTAAGCTGAAAAGACTCATGGCCCGCTGATAATGATGGGAAGACTGCTGTTCATGAGAATCGGACGCCGAAATGCCGGCAAACGACGCTTCTGTTGAAAGGACATCCCCGATGGCGGTTTTGATCGGTTTTCCGGCATGCTGGTCATAGATTCGGACACTTTCCTGGCCATGATCCGAGTAGATGAAAATATGATATTTTCTGATTTCGGATTTTCCGGCGGTCTGATAAATATCCTTAATCACATCATCAATCCCTTTCAATGTTCGAAGAGCGAAAAGTGAATCCGGCCCCCGGCGATGCGCCTGTTCATCATAACCAAGAAATGAGGCATGAACGATGCGTACGCCTTTGGCAATATTGAGTTTTACACGAAACCGGATCAGTTCCCTCAACACAATGCAGATCATAACGCGGGTCGGAATAAATTTGAGCTCCTTTATTATATTCTGGTTATTGATGACGCCCCGGAAGAAATCCGTCACGGCAAGAACTATTTCCAGAACGGCATAAGCCAGCATCTGAAGAATTTTACCCGTATGGAAAAAAAGAATAACCGCCAGTCTGACCGGATTGGTCACCTGTAAAATGGAATCCATGTTCATGGTCTGCACGCAGTAGCGCGCTTCCTTGGCGCCGGCGGCATAGACGTTGGAATAAGAAGCGCCGCCGCGCAACAACGGCTCTCCTTTTTTTTCGAGAATATCCAATATGCTATTGGCGGCCCAGGGTGTATACATGGTCATTACGGTCGCCTTTTCGCGATCAAAAAATTCAAATGCCGGAACCGATGTTTTGACTCCGTAATACAGTTCTCCCTGAACAGCCGGCGTGGTCGAGGGCATTCCGGAATAAAACTCTTTGACAGAAATGGAGGGATCTTGAATGAGGCGGCTGATAAAGGGAAGCCGTTTTTTGGACAGGGCTTTTTCAAAAATCTCATATCCGAGCCCGTCGATTTTAAGAAGAATAACGCCGGGATTTTCCTTTTTTTCGATATGTTCCCGACGGGTCAACAGCCGGAAGGACCAGCCGCCGATTGAAAATCGGTCCTGAAGCTTTTTTACCAAGCCGAATTTGCCTTTCCAATATGGTTTCACAAAGACCTCTACCTCCGGGCGATTTTTTTATATCTCTTGTTTTTCAAGCAGGGAAAGCACTTCTGTTTCGGAAAGATCACGCCAGTTCGCATAAGCCTCCGCAACGGCGAACCATCGGCTGTCCCGAATATTGGGGCAGTACAGCGCATCCACTCCCGCAATCAGTTCCTGAATCGTATGCAGCGGCGCCGTGGGAACCGCCAGGACGACCTTTCCGGCGTTGCGCTTTTTAACCATATAAATAGCTGCTTTTATGGTAAATCCAGATGCCAATCCGTCATCTGCGAGAAGAACGACTTTGCCCTCCACGTCAGGAAGGGGTCGGCCGCCTCTGAGTCGCAGATTTCGCTCCTTGAGTTCAGCCCGCACCTTTTCGGTCTGTTGCCTCACTTCATCACTGTCCAGCTCCAGGCTGGCCATGAGAGGCTCGTTCATGAACACATCTCCCTCCTGGGTCATGGCGCCCATTCCTGCTTCCGTATTACCCGGAATCTGAATTTTACGCACAATAAGCAAATCCCAGGCGCAGGCCAGCTTTTGCGCAATGGGCATTCCCACCGGCACGCCACCCATGGGAATACAGAACAAAATCAGATCGCTGTCTCCGGAAAAATCCGGCGCCAGCATTTCTCCCAACATTTGTCCGGCATGGGTTCGGTTTTGAAAAACATGCGGCCGGTTTCGCAAATCCTCGCGTGTATGAAGATGATTCATTATCTGCCCTTGGTTGTAGTTAAAAATCAGGACCCGCGTTAACTGTTCTCCGGCATGGAAAATACCGCCTCCAGAAAACTGTCCACCCACCAGTAAATATCGGATCGTTTCACCTCTTTGCGCAGGGCCCCCATGCGTTTTTTGCGCTCGGAATGCGTCATATGGTACGCCTGATAAATTTTTTCCGCTGCAAGCTCGAGATGATAAGGATTCAAAAGCAGCGCCTGTCGGCGAAGCTGTCCCGCGGCGCCCGCGAATTCGCTTAAAATCAAGATGCCGTTTTTAAATAGATTGGAAGCGCAATATTCCTTGGCAATCAGATTCATGCCGTCCTTTAAGGGTGTTATGAGTGCGATATCCGCCGCACGGTAAAATGCGACCAGTTCGGTCCGATCGACGCTGCGGAAAATATAATGGATCGGTATCCAGCCCGGTTTGGTGAACTCCCCGTTGATTTCGCTTACCAGCAGTTCAATCTCATGCTTGAGTTCATTGTATTCCGGAATATTCATCCGGCTGGGAACCACGATCTGCACCAGGCTGATTTTTGAATGAAGATCCGGGAACCGCTCCAGGGCATTGCGAAATGCCATCAGCCGTTCCGGTATGCCTTTGGTATAATCCAGCCGGTCCACCCCCAGCATCAGCTGCCGGGCCTTGAAAATGGATTTTAATTCCATCCGTCTTTTTTCAACTTCGGGACTCCTTGCCTGTTGAACGAATTCGTCAAAATCAATGCTGATGGGGAAATTGCCGATTCTGACCTTTCTGCCCTGGATCTCGGTGCTGAGCACCCGGCCTTTACCGGTGATGCGGACGTCTTTGTTCATGGCATGAACACATTGCACAAAATTGCGGCGATCCCTGCGGGTTTGAAATCCGATCAGATCATAGGAAAGCAGATGCTGCAGAATCTCATACCGCCAGGGAAGCTTGATAAAAATATCCAGGGGAGGAAAAGGGGTATGAAGAAAATAGCCGATTCGGGAAGACACGCCGATTTTTCGAAGCGCATTGCCGACCCCCATTAAATGGTAGTCATGAATCCAGATATAATCGTTATCATCCCGACGATTTTCCGCGACCACCTCCGCAAACTTCCTGTTGACGGTTTCATACATTCTCCAGTATTCCGGGGAAAAATGGCAGCGGGTTTGAAAATCATGGAACAGCGGCCACAAAATGCGATTGGAAAATCCGTAATAATAGCCGTTGATTTCTTCTTCGGAGAGGGAAACCGCTTTGAACGTGTAGCCGAAATCAGATGTGGCGTCTGTGAGAATCTGATCCAATTGACTATTTTTATCATCGCTGCAATATCCCGGCCATCCAATCCACATCCCGCCCCGCTTTCTCAGAACCGGCGCCAGCGCCGTCACGAGACCGCCGGAACCCGGCTCGACCCGCCAGTTTTTCTGATCGTCTTTCGCCAGAACCACCGGCAGCCGATTGGACACGATAATGAGTCTTTTTTGGTAGGATGTCTCATTTTCCGCCATGCATGCATTCCTATCTGTCAGTGTTTTTTCTTTCTGTTTCTCTTCTTCTCCGGGTGTTCTGTGTTTTGTATCAAAACCCATCCCGGATCGGAATACGGGCTGCTGCTTATTTTACGCCATATCGCCCCTCATAAAGACCGGGAATATGGCCGGAGATCATGAAAATACGGTAGGCAGCAACATCGCGACCAAAATATTGAATGACAGAAGAAAATTCTGCGGGGCCCTTCATATTCGAGGCAGCAGCGCCAATGCCTTCCGTGAGAATGGCCGGATCGGGTGGATCGAAGATTTCAGTATAGCTGTTTCGGACGGGAAAATACTGGCCTGAATGTATTTACTTTTTTTGGTTTCATCGATTCAATTAAATAAATCAAGAATATCCCGCTTTGAGTTTTAGAGGATACCCGAAGCGATAAATCAGAACCCACTAGCCAAAAGGAGGAATTTCATATGGACAGTCAATCATTCACCGTCTGTTTTACAGAACTTGAACGATCCAATTTACGGTCCATGGCCCGGTGGTTCAAAATTATCGGTGTCGCGATGATGATCATCGGGTTGTTTGCCGTCATTCTTCCGCACATTGCCACCCTGACGGTACAGATCCTCATCGGGCTTGTTCTCCTGATCGCCGGTATTCTGAATGCCGCCCACGCCCTGACAATCCGCAAATGGCGCTCCGTGACCTGGGAAATGCTGCTGACCGTTCTTTTTCTGATAGCAGGGATTCTGTTTATCACCTATCCCATGAGCGGCGCTTTTGCGTTGACGGTCATCCTGGGATTCTTTTTTCTGATTCTCGGGATCTTAAAAATTCAATCCGCCCTGGCATGGCGGGAGCGGCCCGGATGGGGATGGATTCTTTTCAGCGGCCTGGTGTCGATCCTGCTGGGGGTTATTATTATTATAGGCCTGCCCGGCACAGCGTTATGGGCCATTGGCCTGATCCTCGGGATCGACCTGATTTTCTCGGGTATTGCTTTAATCGTCGTGGGCAGCAGACTGACAAGCCTGTGTGATTGAATCCGGGAAAAACCGTCCGGAAGTAAATCGAAAATTCAAAAACAGCGGAGTAAAATACATGATTCACCGTATACTTAAATTGCATCCAACAGGGTTAAAATACGATTATGCGTTTATTTAAATGGTTGCCATGGAATTATCTGGTAAAGTTCGCCGCCCGGCGCTATGGGGTAATCAACCCATTGGATATTCTGGCCAAAATGCGGAGTTTTGCCCAGCCGTCCGAAATCGCCGAGCCCATTGAGCTTTTGCGGGCGGGCATATTGTTTCATGCCAGGGGGTTGATCAATACGCGGGCCATTCAGCATAACCTCGACTGGATCTGGCCGTTCTGGGTGGAAAAACAATTTAATCCCGACGATCCATCCTTTATTCCCAGGGCGTTCTCGTTCTCCCATGTCAATCTGACCCACCGGAATTGGACAAGTGTGGGCCATCCGGATCTGGCCGTATATCCCATTATCGATCCAAGAG
>CAZRES010000126.1:0-8615 GCA_964598885.1 uncultured Desulfobacteraceae bacterium
TGGAAAGAGCCGGCCATTGAACTCAAACAATCGGAAAAAACCCTGAAAATTAATCACTAGAGCGATATTCATGTTAACGTTTGATGGTCTGGAAGAAAATCTGAAATTCATCGCCCTGGAGGTGGAAAAACAGATCCGTTCCACGGTCGATTTCATGGGGCAGCCTACGCGGAACCATTATGAACGCATCATTACCAAGGATGACTATATCGATAACCTGAAAACCGTTATCGAAAACAAATGCTTTTCCATTATTCACGGCAACACTTCTCTCGGGAAAAAGGACATCAACCGCATTCGTTCCATTCAGACTATCTGTGTTAACCTGGAACGTATCGCCGACTTTTGCGTCAATATCGTGCGCCAAATGAGCTATATTGATGATTACCGGTTACTTAAACGGTATGATTATGATTCTATGATAAATGAAATCCGGTCGGCGCTGCCCAAAGTGCTGCCGGTGCTCAGCAATGCCGATCTCACCGGCGCTCTCGCGGTCTGCAAGGCGGAATATATACTGGACCAGATGTTTAAAACCAATTTCGACAGGATCATGGAAGAGATACAGCAGGGTTTCCGGGTGACGGAATTGATCACGATTCTTTTTATTTTTCGTTATATCGAGCGTATCGGCGATTCACTTCTCAACATCGGCGAGGCCCTGATCTTTTCCATTATCGGCGAAAAAATCAAGATCGAACAGTTCCAGGCCCTGCAAACCACCCTGGCCAAATCCGGTTTTCAGGACACCATTCAGGAGATTGATTTCCAGGCCATCTGGGGGAGCCGTTCAGGGTGCCGCATCAGCCGGGTGGGGCAGAAAAAAGATGAAACCGGCAATGATGTTCATGGCTCCATATTCAAAGAGGGCAACACCAAAAAAATCACCGCCGAAAAAACCAGCCTTGAAGAGTGGAACCGGATTTATCCCGGTTTGGCGGCCAGGATTTTTGGGTATAATAAAGACGATGAAAACGCCTCAATGCTGGTGGAATATCTGCCCGGATGCACGTTGGACGAGGTGATTCTGAGTTCGGACATCACCTTTGTCGACAACGCGCTGTTCATTCTCCAGCAGACTCTTCTGGACGTCTGGGATGCTACGTTGAAAGTCGAATCAGCGGCAACTAACTATATGAAGCAGATCCTTGATCGCGAAGAGGACATTCGAAGAGTCCATCCCGATGCTTTCCGGCCGCTGGCCAAAATCGGCGATAAAACCATTTCCGGCACCCACGAGCTTCTGGCCCGATGCGGGGAAATCGAACGAGATTTTCCCGCGCCCTTTACAGTGATGATCCACGGCGACTGTAACGTGAATAATATCTTGTATGATCATGCTGATCAGCGGATCCACTTTATCGACCTCCACCGATCCCGAAATTTCGATTATGTTCAGGATGTTTCTGTATTTCTGGTGTCTAATTTCCGGATGCCGCTATTTGATCCGCCGCTGAGGGAAAAATTGAATCACGTCATCAGCGCCTTCCATCAATTTGCCGCGGAGTTCGCAGCCCAGAAAAACGACGAGACCTTTGCTTTCCGGCTGACCTTTGCACTGGCCCGGTCTTTTTTCACGTCGTCCCGGTTTGAACTGAATCAGGAGTTCGCTAGTGAAATGGTGCTCCGGGCCCATTTTCTGCTGGAGAAAATCATTCATCAGCATGAAAACCCAACCGAGGCTTTTGTATTGCCGATGAATGTGCTGTTTTTTTGACATAGAACCAAAAAAGTCGGCATTTCGATACCATTGCCGAACGCATTTCGCGATGCCGTTGATAAAGGATACTATATTATGCCTGATATTGCCGTTGTCGGCACCAGAGACGGCTGGTCCTCGGAAAAATTGGCCGACGCGGCCGCTAATGCCACGGGCCGCCGCCTCCTGGTGGAAATGAACCAGGTGCGCCTTGATCTTGATACCGGATCTGTCTGGTATAAGGATACCGACCTTTCGAAAATGGACGCCGTCATCATTAAAAAGATCGGCGCTCGTTATTCCCCAGATCTTTTGGATCGCCTGGAAGTGCTGCGATTTCTGGAATTGCGGGGGGTGAAGATTTTTTCATCTCCCCGCCGCATCCTTCGGGTTTTAGATCGCCTCAGTTGCACAGTGACCCTGAAGGCTGCCGGCATTCCCATGCCGCCCACCACCGTCACCGAAAATGTGAACCAGGGCCTCATGGCGGTTAATGCCTATGGTAAAGCCATTATTAAACCGCTGTATACGTCAAAAGCCCGGGGTATGATCGTTGTCAGGAGCGGAAAAGACGCAAGGGATCAACTGGAAAATTTTAAAGTGGAAAACTCGTTTTTTTATATCCAGAAGAAAATTCAGATCGGAAACCAGGATCTGGGCATCGTTTTTCTGGGAGGGAAGTATCTGACCACCTATGCCCGCTGCAAAAACGGCGATGCCTGGAACACCACCATCCATTCCGGGGGCCGGTACGCGTCATTTGACCCTCCGAACGAGATTATCGCTCTGGCGAAAAAAGCACAGGATCTTTTCGGGCTGGATTTCACGTGCGTGGATGTTGCCATGACCGCCAGCGGACCCTATGTTTTTGAGGTTTCGGCTTTCGGCGGCTTTCGGGGCATTCGGGAGACCCGAGAAATGGATCCGGCCAAACTGCTGGTTGACTATGTCTTGGAAAGGATATCTTGTGGGCAATGATCCATTGAACAGGTTGGATCTCACATCGCGGCTCCGTGAACAATACCCTGTGGAGTTTCGCATAGTTCTGCGTTTCGATGATTGTATTTTCAAAGTAGAGACCAACGACAGCCAGCTCGACGGTAGACTTCGGAAGTATTTTAAAGCATTTATGACCATCCCTTCCGTACCCGACATCCGGGTGACGGCCCTGGAAGCCATCCCACCGGCGATCCCTGCAGATTTTACCATCAAGAAACCTGATCCGGGGAAAACCAAGATCAAGGAGGAATATGCCGATATTAAAGGGGGTCGCATTGTCCGGAAAAGGCTTACGGACATGCTTTTTATCTTTGGCGACGGTGACAACCTCGCCATAGGTCCCTGTGCGGCCAACGACAATCAGGTGGTCAATTTCATCAATAACCGATTTATCGAATGGAAACTTAACAGAGGCGGTTTGCTGGGGCACGCGGCCGGGGTTTCCCTAAACGGCCGGGGACTGGCGCTGGCGGGGTTTTCGGGAATGGGAAAATCCACCCTGGCTCTGCGCCTGCTGTCGGCGGGAACGGATTTTGTAAGCAATGACCGGCTTATCGTACAAAAGCGCATGAATACCATCCAGATGTACGGTGTGGCAAAATACCCCCGGATCAATCCCGGTACTATTCTTAATAACGAGGATCTTGACGGTATACTGACGGAACATCAGAAAAAACTTTATCAAATGCTGACCCCCAACGAACTCTGGATGCTCGAGCATAAATTTGATGTTCCCATTGATGATTATTACGGGGAAGACCGGTTTTCCCTGAATGCGACCATGAAGGGGCTGGTCATTTTAAACTGGAGTCGGGCCAGAAAAAAGCCGGTCATTCAATCTGTCCGCATCGCCGAACGGCCGGACCTGCTTGGCGCGTTTATCAAGGAAACCGGACTGTTTTATCTGCCGGCTAACGGAGCCGCGGCGGCCGCAGCAACGCAAAAGGATTATATCGACGTCCTGTCTGGCGGCGAATGCTTCGAAATAACCGGCGGTGTGAATTTCGACCGGGCGGCATTGCTTTGCAGGGAAATTTTAAATGGATAAACCGATTACCGGCAAACCCGTTCAGGTGGAGATCAACCGGAATGTGACAATTCCCGACCCGATTAAGTTGGCCCGTTTCGCGCGAAGCCCGGATATCGGACCGAAAGTCCTGTTTTTCAGCGGCGGCACGGCCCTGCGGGAGGTAAGCCGGCGAATCATCGATTATACCCATAATTCCATTCATATCATCACGCCCTTTGATTCCGGCGGCAGTTCCGCAGTCATCCGGAAAGCGTTTAATATGCCGGCTGTGGGCGACATCCGAAACCGCCTCATGGCTCTGGCGGACCTGAGTTTCAAAGGCAATCCGGAAATATATGCCTTGTTTTCCCATCGTTTGCCGAAAAATCGCAAAAACACCGTGCTGGAAGAAGCGCTGCGCCAGATGGCGTCCGGCAAGCATCATCTGGTGGCCACCATTCCCGACCCGATGCGTAAAATCATCCGAAACCATCTCTATATTTTCATTGAGAACATGCCGGAAACTTTTGATTTACAGGGCGCAAGCATCGGTAACCTGATTCTGACGGCCGGTTATTTGACCTCCCGTCGGCTCTTTGACCCGGTGATCTATCTGTTTTCCAAGCTGGTTGAGGTCAGGGGAATTGTACGGCCTGCGGTGAACAGGAATTATCATCTGGCGGCCCGGCTGGAGAACGGGGATGTGCTGGTGGGACAGCACCGGATAACCGGAAATGAAACCTCGTCCCTGCTTTCTCCTGTCCGGAAGATTTTTCTCACCGCTAATGAGTTGGAGCCTGCCGAGGCTTCGGTTCCAATTCGACAGAAAATGCGTGATTTGATCGGCCGAGGCGAATTGATCTGCTATCCCATGGGCAGCTTCTATTCCAGCGTCATCGCCAATTTGCTGCCCTCCGGCATGGGGGCTGCCATCAGTCGGGTCCCATGTCCAAAAATATATGTTCCTTCAACGACAAGCGACTCGGAAACCAAGGGATGCGGTCTGATGGATCAGGTTGAAATTCTGCTTCACTATCTCCGAAAGGATAATCCAACAGGTATAAAAAACGAAAATGTATTGAATTTTATCGCTATGGACCGGGAAAACGGATCCTATGCGGGAAAAATCGATGAAAAACGGCTAAGCCAGCTGGGCCTTAAAGTGATCGATTACCCTTTGGTCACCTCCCAAAGCGCTCCCCATATCGATGCGCGGTCGTTTTCGGATTTGCTGCTGTCCATGTGTTGAAAACCGGATAAATATAATCGATGGGCTGTGCTTTATTTATTGGGGCGACTTCGTGTTTTCAGAAAAGTATTCCACGTTAATGCGAAAAAATTTAATATCTTAAAACAGTGGGTTTTTACAATCAACAAAAGGAGAAAACATTATGAAGGCAAGTAAAATCAATCACCATCAGCGCATGAAACGGGAAGACCTGGCCAGCTATCTGCAGGATTTAACCGAAAGCATCCGGACCGGAAAGATCGTCATCGAACGCAACGGCCAGTTCGTCAGCCTGGCGCCTCCGGACACCGTTAGCGTCGAACTTGAGGCCAAGATGAAAAAGGACAAAGGGGAAATTTCCATTGAAATTTCGTGGAAAAAGTCTCTGGAAGAGCCCCTGGCCGCACCTTTGAGCATTTCCTCGGACGAGCCGGAAATCCTGCTCGCCGATGCCATGGAGAATGCCGATGCCGATGATGAGAAAGACTCGGATGATAGAGCTGACGGAGATAATGACGACGATACGGTTTAAACCGTTTTCATTTTGATTGTTTTGCACCATGCGAGAACCCATATAGCCGGCATGCCCTGTAAGGCATGCCGGCTTAAACGGGTGCAGTGAAAAATCGGCAAACTAAAGGATACCCCTTCTTTCGTTTTTCATAGAACCTGCCTCATTTTTGACCCTGCCGCTTTTTAAACCTTGGCGCTTTTCATTTGCTACTTTTTCAAAGCTTTGCAGTAGCCTCCAATCTCCATGGCGGCGCCTTTAAGCTTTCGAAGAGATTGTATGTAAGCCTGTAAACGTCATTGTATTGTCACACGACTTTTACCGAGATTAAACGAGGTTGTCACCGGATTGCCATGTATGATGTTTAATTTACGGTAGATTTAAAAGAATAAAGAAAACAAGGCGGCGATCGGCGCCGCATGAAAGGAAAAGTCAAACAGGAGTAAGGTAAATGGAAGATATCGGAATAAAAATCGATCTGCACGTGCATTCCAAGTGTTCCACCCGGCCGTCGCAGTGGATTCTCCAGAAGCTCAACTGCCCGGAGAGTTTCACTCAGCCGCTTAAACTGCGTGAGATCGCCAAGGCAAGAGGGATGGACCTGGTGACGATCAGCGACCACAACACCATATCCGGCGCGCTGGAAATCGCTCATTTTGATGATGTGTTCATCAGTGAGGAGGTTACCACTTATTTCCCCGAAGACCAGTGCAAGCTCCACGTGCTGGCACTGGATATCACCGAGGCCCAGCACGAGGACATCTCCCGGGTCCGAAGCAGTGTATATGATCTGGTAACGTATTTAAATGCCCAGAAAATCA
Source organism: uncultured Desulfobacteraceae bacterium (assembly GCA_964598885.1). Lineage (GTDB taxonomy): Bacteria > Desulfobacterota > Desulfobacteria > Desulfobacterales > Desulfosalsimonadaceae > SURF-33. The sequence continues at coordinate 6,268 of CAZRES010000126.1, forward strand.
GTCACATCCTGGCCCATCCCCTCTATGATATGAACCACAAGCTGACCCTGGATCATTTCGAAAAGATGCTGCTGCTGTTTACGAATTTCGAAATGAACGGATCCCGGGATCAGCATCAAAACCAAATTCTGGCCACCATTCTCAAGGGACTTGTAAAAGACGATATCGACCGTCTGGCCGACCGCCACAACATCGCGCCCGTGGGGGAGTCGCCCTGGAAGAAAAACATCACCGGCGGGTCCGACGATCATTCTTCCTTAAATATTGCCCGGATGCACACCTTGGTGCCGGGGGCCCGCACCAAGGCGGAATTTTTGGCGGGCCTTCATCACGGCCGGGGGATTGTCAAGGGGCGGCCGGCCACGCCCAAAACCATGGCACACAACCTCTACGGCATCGCCTGGCAGTATTACGGCGCGAAATTTAAACTGGATCGTTATACCAACAAAGACATCCTGTTTAAATTCATGGACTGCGCTCTTTCCGTCCAGGATGAGGGAAAAGGGCTTTTTTCCCGTCTGGGGGATTTCCTGGTGGCTCGCAAGCCGTCCTTTTCCTTGCGCAACGGCAAAACCGACGATGTCACCCATCTGATCCGCCGCAAGGCCCATGCCATTGTCATGGAAAACGCGAACCTGCTGGGGATGCTCAAGCAAAAAGACGATCGCCGGTTCGACAAGGAAGGCAACTGGTTCGATTTTGTCAATGACGCCTCCCAGGATGTGATGAAAACCTACGCGGATTCAATTTTAGACAGCCTGAGTTCCGCGCGGCTGTTCAACATCTTCCAGACCATCGGGGGCGCGGGGACCATTTATTCCCTGCTGGCGCCGTATTTTATGTCGTACGCCCTGTTTACCAAGGACCGCCGGTTCGCCGCCCTTTGCCGGGAAAAATACGCGTCGGGCAGTACGGAAGGCAAAAAGGTTAAACGACGCATCGCCCTGTTTACCGACACCCTTTATGAAACCAACGGGGTGGCTCTGACCCTTCAGATGCAGCTTAAGATGGCCCAAAAAAACAACAAGCATCTGTCGGTCCTGACCTGCTGCCCCCACGGCGGGATGGAGGGGACGCAGAATTTTGATCCCATCGGGACATTCGAACTCCCCGAGTATCCGGAAATCCGGCTCCATTATCCGCCGTTTCTTAAAATGCTCGACTACTGTTATGAGAAGGAGTTCAATATTATCCATGCGTCCACTCCCGGTCCCATGGGCATGGCGGCATTAGCCATCGCCCGGATTCTTGATCTCCCTCTCCACGGCACCTACCATACCGCGCTGCCGCAATATGTCTCCGAGCTGACCGGTGACGCGGACCTGGAAGCCCTCATGTGGAAATTCATGGTCTGGTATCATAACCAGATGGATATTGTTTACGTGCCGTCTCAGGCCACGGCGGATGAACTCATCGAAAAAGGGATTCTGGCATCGAAAATCCGACGTTACCCCCGGGGCATAGATATCGAACGATTCCATCCATCCCTGAAAAACGGATTCTGGAAATCCGGATACGGTATCGCCGATGATGATATCAAGGTGCTTTATGTGGGCCGGGTATCAAAGGAAAAAAATCTTGATGTGCTGGCCCGGGCCATCCGGCAGGTGGGGTGGCTGCGCAAAAACATCCGGTTTGTCATCGTGGGCGACGGCCCTTATCTGGAAGAAATGAAGCGCGAACTTCGGCCTACCAACACGCTGTTTACCGGCTATCTGACCGGCGATGATCTCGGCCGGGCCTATGCCTCCGGCGACCTGTTCGTATTTCCCTCGGGCACCGACACCTTCGGAAATGTGGTGCTGGAAGCCCAGGCCTCGGGTTTGCCGGTGATCGTCACCGACAAGGGCGGCCCCAGAGAAAACCTGATCCCCGACGAAACCGGTCTTATCGTTCCCGCCATGGATTCCCAGGCTATTGTGGACGCCGTGATCAACCTCTGCGAAGATCCGGCCCGCATGGCGGTCATGGGATCAGCCGCACGAAAATACATGGAAAGCCGGGCCTTTGAATCCGCGTTCCTCCAAAGCTGGGAAATGTATCCCATCGGCCAGGATCCCGCTCCTTCCCCCGCCGATCCGGACCCGCGGACCTTTTTCCGGTTTGCCTCCTGAAGATCGCGGGATGAAAGCCGGAAACCCCATGGAAATTGATACTTCATTGCCCCGGAGATGAGGTGTTTTTCCAGTCGCATGGGCTGACGCGTCAGGGCCCGGTTTCACTAAGAAACGTCGTCACCGCTTCCGCCAGTAGGCCGGGGGCTTCTTCCTGAACAAAATGACCCACTGATTCCAGCCGCACCGTGCGGGCATGGGGGAACGCCCGCTCCCAGCGATTCAATTCCTTTT
>CAZRES010000127.1:0-8545 GCA_964598885.1 uncultured Desulfobacteraceae bacterium
GGTTTTCCCCTGCGATTCTCCCTGACGAGCCATTCATCCAAAATCCGGAAGAAAAATCGTGAAAACGACAGAAAAATAAGCATCAATCCCCAGTAAATGACGAAAACCGTCCGGGAAAAACTCTGAAACCGGTAAATAAACAAAAGGACCAGCATGGTCATGACCGTGCCGGCCGTCACGGCTTTAACGTATACGGCCAGATCCCACAGCCGGGATCCCCGCCACAAACGCTGATAAACTCCGGAAACATAGAGCGCAAATATCTGGCAGGCGATAAGAATGGGCAGCGATTTAAGTAAAAAATTGAAATTATCCCCAAGAACCCATTCAAATCGCAGCAGATAGGACATATAATACGCCGCGGTGATCAACACCAGATCCAGGAGAATGGAAAACAGCATTCTTCCATAACCCGCCTGCATCAGAACCGGGACAAACCAGCCGGTCGGGTCCGGGGTTTCCGTCGGCTGCCCATATACGTCGACATTTGCCAGGTAAATCCAGAACAGCAGCACAATGACTAAAAACAGGGCCATGACCACCAGCCCCACCCCCATGTCAAGGGTATAGATAAACAAGGCGAGCAGACCGGCGGCAGCGGCAATCATATAGAGCACGATGACCGCCTTTCGTTCAGACAACCCCACCGCCACCATCCGGTGGGAAGAATGATCCCGGCCGCCCTGAAACACGGATCGGGAAAATTTCTTGCGCATAAAGCTGACAAAGGCGGTATCCATAATCGGAATAAACAGTATCAGACAGGGAATCGCGATAATCGACAATTGATGAAACAGGGGTTGTCCCGCCACATCCGATGGTTTGACAAACACGCTCAGGCAGGCAAGGATAAAGCCGATCAGAAGGCTCCCGGCATCTCCCATGAAAATAGAAGCCGGATTGAAATTATAGATCAAAAAACCCAGCAGACTGCCGATATAGGCTGCCAGCATTAGTTGAATCGACATTACGGTTACGGGATCATCGGACATAATGGGGAGCCAGAAAAACAAAAAGGCGCCGGAGATGCAGGCAATGCCGGCCGACAGCCCGTCCATGTTGTCCAGCAGGTTAAAGGCGTTGGTGATGCCGACAATCCAGATGATGCTGATAACCAGGTTGGCGGTTTCCGACGGGAACCAGTTGAGTTGAACCCCTAGAAACACCATTGCCGATGCCGCCACCACCTGACCGATGAGCTTGTAATGGGGATTGATATCTAAAATATCATCAATAAGTCCGAGAAGGAATATAGCGCTCCCGCCCAGGGCCACCGGCGCCAGCATGGGGATGAGATCCGTGTATCGGCCGGAAGCCAGGCCGCCCAACTGCCAGGCCGCCATCAGGCTGATGAATATGCCGATGCCGCCTAAAAGACCCGTGGGTTTCTGATGCCATCGATCCGCCCGGGGGTGGGCCACATAACCCTTCCTTACCGCCACGGCGCGAATCAGAGGGGTCAGCGTGACCGCCAGCAGAAAGGAAGCGGCAAACGCAATGAGGATACAATAAAGAGGCGGCATGGATTAGAGATAATAGTCGATCACGCTTTGGATAATCGATTTAAGATCATACCGGGGCGAAAATCCGATCAGGTTTTTCAATCGGGTGGTATCCGGAGATCGCCGCTGCATATCTTCGAAGCCGGGACCATAGGCCCGGTCATAGCTTAAAAATTCAATTTCAGAGGCGCTTCCCGTCATGTCCCTGACCATCCGGGCCAGTTCGATAATGCTGATTTCCTCCTCATTGCCGACATTGACCACCTGCCCCACGGCCTCTGGCGTATTCATAAGCTTTTCCATGGCATCCACCACGTCGGCCACATGGGTGAAACTGCGGGACTGCTTGCCGTCTCCGTAAATAATAATGGGTTTACCGATCAGCGCCTTTTGAACAAAATTGGGAAGCACCATGCCATACTGGCCGGTCTGCCGCGGTCCCACGGTATTGAACAGGCGGGTGATGATCACCGGCAGTTTTTTTTCTTCAAAATAGGCCAGGGCCAGAAATTCATCAAACGCCTTGGAACAGGCATAAGCCCACCGACGCTTGGTGGTGGCGCCCATGAGCCGGTCCGCGTCCTCCACCAGGGGTTTGGCATTTTCGCCGTTCATAATTTTGCCGTAAACTTCGCTGGTGGAGGCGATCAACACCTTTTTTTTATATTTATTGGCAATGGACAGCACCATTTCAGTACCCTTGACATTGGTTTCAAGGGTTTCCACCGGACGGTTCATAATCAGCTTGACGCCCACTGCCGCCGCCAGATGATAAATATGATCGCATTGGGCCGCCAGCTCATCCATAAGGGACGCATTTAATATGGTGTCCACCACCAATCGAAAACCGTTTTTCCGCTGCAGTTCCCGAATATTTTTCATGCTGCCGGTACTTAAATCATCCACCACGGTGACGTGATTGCCGCTTTCCACCATACGGTCGGCCAGATGAGAGCCGATAAACCCCGCGCCGCCGGTTATCAGTATTTTCATATCATGTCATTCCGATATATTTTAATTTATAACGTATCCGCCGGTTCGTACATCCAACCGCTGCAAGCCTACGCCGGAAAAAGATTCTGCGTCTTGTCCGAATGGGACCGCCCATTGTTGTCTCTTTGGCGGCCAAACAGAAGCCCGACGGCCAGTGCCGCATAAAAACGCAAACTCAACGCCCCGAAAACCAGCGTTTTCGCAACGGCGCTGTCACGATGGGGCGAATGTTTGCAAAAATACCGATACGCGCTTTTATGAAACTCCATCAGCAGGCGCACATCACCGTTTTTGCAACTGCCGCCCACATAATGGACAATGACCGCCCCGGGGAAATAAACCGTCCGCCATCCCCTCATGGCCATGCGTTTGCACCAGTCCGCATCCTCCCAGTACATGAAAAATCCGCCGTCGAGCATTCCGACTTCGCATACGGCCTTTCGACGGACCATCATGCAGGCCCCGGATACCCAGTCAACCGCCCTGGCGCACGTCATATGGTTTTGACCGGTCAACACATTTCGCGCCGTCAGCGGGTTATTGGGAAACATGCGCGACAACAGGGTATTTCTGCCGAACAAGGCCGTCAGAGGCGTAGGAAAGGCCCTGGCCGATCCCTGGATCATGCCGTCGGCTTCCATAATTCGAGGTCCCGTCACGGCTACATGCGGATTTTTCTCCATAAAATCGATCATCTCGTCGAAAAAGCTCTTTTCGACCATGGTGTCGGGATTCAGGATCAGAATATAGGGCGCTCCGGTTTCGGCGATGCACTGATTCACCGCCCGGGCGAAACCCACGTTCTGCCTGTTTTTATGCATCTTCACATCCGGAAACGCTTCCGCCGCGACATCGGCGTTTTCCGTAGACGCATTATCAATCACATGAATATCGGCTTTGATCTGCTTTTGCAAGTGATGTTGGATCGAATCCAGGCATTTCAGCAGGTAGTGCGTGCTGTTATAATTCACAATGATGATGTCGAGTTGACTCAATTGAATTCCGTCTCCGGTGATAACGAGATGTTATGCCGCCATTTCCACTACCTGTTTAACCCATTGATCCGTTGTGGGAAAAGCGGAAAATCGCTTTTTGCTTTTTTTCGAAAACACCGCATGCACTTCTGGATCGTCCATCAACAGCGACAGTTTGGCATATGCATCATCCACATCTGCGTCCGCGTAATAAAGACCGGCATTTTCGCAGACCGAGCGGGCATAGGCGCGATCCGGCACGATGATGGGAAGGCCAAAGGCCATGGCTTCGATCAAAGGATTCCCGAACGTCTCTGCCGCGGAGGGAAAAAAAAGACAGCGGGCCGCACGGTAGTAAGCGGCCAGTTCGGCATGGGGCAGTTCTCCAAGATTGCATATGATGTCGTCGATTTGTTTCAATCGGATATCGTCAAGAAGCCGGCTGGCGCCACGGCCGGAAGCCGCGGGGTCAATGGTGATGAAAAACCGGATGCGCTGCTTTCTGAATTCATCCTGGTACCGATGGACCATCCGCACCAGAAAAGCGTGTTGTTTATGCGGATAATAACGACTCACGTAAAGCACGGCCCTGTCGCCGGAAACGGGATCGGTCCCCGGGTCCCGGCCGGAAGCGTGAAACAGATTGCTCACCGGGTTCGGCAGCACGTGAACCGATGCGCGCATATCGGGATATTGGCCCAACAACCGCTCCTTTATATAATGACTCTGGACAACCACGATATCGGTTGAAAGCAGGGTGATCTGAAAAACCATTCTCCGTAATTTCTCCACGATCCGCTCTTTGACGCTGGTACGGGATTTATCGCGATCATCGATTAAAAACGGATGCCGCATAAAAACGATTTTTTTCCCTTTTAAGGGCATAGGCGCATAATTTGCAAGCACAATCACCGCTGATGCATTTAAAACAACGGATAACAGGGGCAATATGATTGTATCATAAATGATTCTGAACCCATAATGAGCGACTCCTCCGAATACCGGCAACCGCAGCACCCGCGCGCCCGCCGTGCTGGGGCAATCCGAGAAAAGCGAGACATCGGGTACGATCACAACTGTTTCCATCTCCTGCTTTCTCCGGGCCAGGGAGGTCAGAATAAATTTGGTCACATGAGCCGGACCCGCTCCAAGAGTATTGTATGAATGAAATAATATGCGCACTTTTTAGCGCCTGCCTCCCTGTTTATAGCAATCGGTGTGCCAGTTCTTCCTATATCCCGCAAGATACGGCATAATGTTAACCGGTTCTAGTGTTTTGATGTTGCATCAGGGCGTTTTGCAGTCGGCGCCGGAACTCATCCAGCGGATCATTCACCAACCATTGCAGCACCCGAAGCCGATACCGGGGATGCATCCGGTGCAGCCGGGCCATGGATGCCGGCAGCACGGATTTTTTCAGCGCACCTGCGGAACCGGACCGCTGATGATAGATAAACGTGGCATCATCGATCACATGGAAAAACCCTTTTTTCTCCGCCCGCACGCAGAAATCGTTTTCTTCTCCATAGCCCCGGGGAAAATTAAACGCGTCAAAATCGCCCGCGGCATTGAGGGCCGGCCGAGACACATACATGCAAAACCCGTTTCCGGTGGGCACCCGAGGCCGCAACTTCATGGACAGGCGTTCCACCAGAAAACCCATGTCGTCGATGGTCATTCCCTTTGGAATCGAATTGACCTGATTCCGGACAGGAACCGAAAAAACCCCGGCGGCATTGGACAAGGGAGTGACGGTGCCAATGCGGGCGTCACCTGACGCGCATTCCGCCATTTTTGTCAGCCATCCCCGGGTTACCCGGGTGTCGCTGTTGAGCAAAACCACGTCATCGGCGCCGGCCAGTGCGCACCCTCGGTTAATGGTGGCGGTATACCCCAGGTTTTTATCATTAAACACGCATCTGACCTGTGAAAAATCCTTCGCAAACGCCGAAAGCAGATCCCGCACGCGCGCATCCGTGCTGGCGTCATCAATCACCAGCAGACGATACGGAAGATCGGTCCACTGGATGACGCTTTCCAGGCAATTCTGTACGGCCTGGCGGGCGTTATAAACCGCTACGATCACCGTAATTCCAGGATGTCCTTTTTTCCCGGCCACATACGTTGCGGCGGTTTTATTTTCACCAGAATCCCCGGAAAATATTGCATCGCCGTCGTCCGCAAAAAACCCCGGATATCGCCGCAGATAATATTTCAGCAGAATCCGGTTGACAACCGTATCTCCTCTGGGACCAAAGACGCGAACCACCCAGTGCCGCCCGTAATGGCCGATGACATGGCGCAACCACGCCCGCGCCCGATTCGATTCAACTGATGCCATGTCTCATTTTACTCCGGTTGTGTTCCGGGAAAACCGGCTAGGAATGACCATAGCCGGTCAATGCCGACCAGCCGCCTTTCGCCTGCTCCCGGTACGCAGACACAGCGGCTCCGGGAGGGCCGTCAAACAATATCTTTCCTTTATGGAGCACCAATGCCCGTGTACAGATTTTTTCTATAAACCCGATATTATGACTGACGATGATGGCGGCTTTGGCTTCCCGGATCAACTCCTGTATCCGGGCGCCGGCTTTTTCATAAAATGCCGCATCTCCGGCATTCAACGCCTCGTCCACGATGAAAATATCCGGCTTGATCATCGACACGATGGAAAACCCCAGACGCGCCCGCATGCCGGCGGAATAATGTTTGACGGGCTGGTGAATGAATTTTTGCGAAATCCCTGAAAAACCGACAATATCGGCATACAAGCCGTTGATCTCCTTTTCGGCCAGCCCCAGCATCAGCCCGTTTAAGTAAATATTGTCTTTGCCGGAAAGCTCAATTCGAAACCCCGCGCCAAAGGTCAACAGCGCGGTGATCCGGCCGTTGATCCGGACATGACCGGCATCCGGCTTCAAAATTCCGCAAAGCGCCCGGCAAAGCGTAGTTTTTCCGGCCGCGTTGGGGCCGATAACGCCCAGAATCTCGCCTTCCGTGATGCGAAAGCTGATATCGTGCAAGGCCCACAGCTTCCTTGTGCGTGGTTTCCCCCCTCCCGAAGATCGCTGCAAGCCGCTATCCTCATCCATGCGGGTCTTGTCGAGCCGGTACTCTATGGCAAGCCGTTCCACCCGGGCAACTTCGGCCTCCCCTACGGAAACCCTGGTAGGAGACAGCTGGATCAGGGACCGTTTTTTCGGCCAAACCCCCTGATGGTCCAGGTAATGCGCGGTGATATCCGCGGGCACCCCCTGATCACGGATACGCCCCTTTTCCATCCATAACGCACGGCTGCAATATTTTTCCACAAAATCGAGATTGTGCGTAACCATAAGCACCAGTTTGGCCCGGTGGATCAATTCCTGAAGTTTTTTGCCGGCTTTTTCGGAAAATGAAAGATCGCCGGCGCTTAATGCTTCATCCAACACAAGGATGTCCGGGGTCAGCATGGCGCCGATGGAAAAGCCGAGGCGGGACCGCATGCCGCTGGAATAGCGCTTGAGGGGCTGATCGATAAAATCACCGAGTTCCGTGAATGCAATGATCGCCTCCATCATGGCCGCCAGATCCCGTTTTTTGAATCCCAGCATCATGCCGTTTAAATAGATATTTTCCCGGCCGGTAAGATCCCGCCGGAATCCGGTGCCCAGGGAAAACAGGGAGGAGACCGAACCCGACACCCGGGCCCGGCCCTGGTCGGGTCGGAGCAGTCCGGATATCACCCGGCAAAGGGTCGTTTTCCCGGCCCCGTTTGATCCGATGATGCCGATGAGCTCCCCGGAATAACAGGTCAGATCAACATCGCGAAGGGCCCACATTTCCTCTCCGGCCCGTCGTTTGAGCAGCGTATCCATGACCCGCGCCTTCATGACATCCCGCCGGCTGCCGAGCCGGTATTTGACGCCCACGCCGTCAAAACGGATCACCTCGGCTTCCGGTAACGGGGTAATCCCGCCATCGGAGGAAAAAACAGAAAGGACTTTAGTCCGGACAAGTCGACCCATGGCTTACTTACAGCGCCTTGATGATGCGGTGTTCAAAGAAATGATAAATATCGATCATTATAAGGACCGCCAGGCTTGAAAAAATTCCGATGGCCGCCAGCGGCCACATGGCGGGCGCCGTGTTGTGGATAATGATCGATCGATACGCCTCCAGGAGACAGGCAATGGGATTGATGGCCAGCAGCCAGGACATGCTTTCCGGGATCATGCTGGCATACCAGATGACCGGTGATCCGTAAAATCCGATTCGTAAAAAATGCCGGATCAGCATTTCCATGTCCCGGACAAAAACGCTCAGATAGGCCACCATCAGCGAGACGGCCAGGGTCAGCAGCATCTGGACGGCAATAACCATGGGCAGCCAGATCATGGCCGCGCCGGGCTTGACCTGGAAAAACAGCAGGCACGCCGCCACAATCACCAGCCCGAAGCCGAAATTGATCATCTGGCTCAGCACGGTGCAAAGTGGAAACGTGGCCTTGGGCAGATAGACCTGGGTAATAATGGCCGACTGGGAGGTAATGGAGCGGGTAGCCGCGGTGACCGACGACGCCACCCATCGCCAGACGATCAGACCAATGGCCAGATAAATGCCGTAATCCACTCCCCTTGCCCGCTCAAAGACCACCACCACCACGAAGTAATAGATCATCACCTGCAGAGCCGGATCCAGCAGCCACCAGAAAAAACCGAGATACGTGTTTTTATGCTGGGATTTGAGCCCGGACAGCACCAGATACTTGATCAGGTCCATCCGCTTGAACAGTTCTTTAAGATAGGCTTTCATGAATTACATCATTTAAAAGACGGGTTAAGCCGGCAGCCGGCGGGTTAAGACCCAATGCATGATTTTCCGCCAGATCCGCTGGCGCAGGGCAAAAAAGAACGAGAGCCGGTATTTTTGACAGACCAGAACCGTATCCTTCCACATGTCTTTTTTCGCGTCCGCCAAAGCCGCATGGGCCGCCTGGTTTTCCACGGAAAGGACCTTGAGTCGGCCAAACCGGGCCAGGGCATCCATGCCGTCGGGGAAAAACCGCCAGCAGTCCACGGGATACCGGTGCTGAGG
>CAZRES010000128.1:0-8307 GCA_964598885.1 uncultured Desulfobacteraceae bacterium
CCATTGATGCGCGTTATGACGTTTAATCTCAGGTTTGAAAATGAGACCGACGGCCCTCATGCCTGGGAACGGCGGCGGGAAATGGTGGTGGATGTCATCCGCCGCTATGAGCCGGTGGTTATCGGCACCCAGGAGGGGAAATGGTCCCAGTTGACCTATCTTTTGGAAGAATTGCCGGACTATGAGGCGGTGATGCCCGGCCGCCTGCCGGACAAGCATATTCAATGTCCTACGTTGTTTTTCAAGAAAGCCGATTTCGTCATTGAAGGCAGCAGCGAGTTCTGGCTGTCGGAAACTCCGGACGTTCATCTGAGCAAATCCTGGGACAGCGCCTTTCCCCGGATGATCAGTTTTGCTGATGTGCGCATTGCGGGGTCTTTTCGGGAAATGACCGTCGCGGTCACCCATCTGGATCATCTGGTCGCGGAGGCCCGTTATCGGCAGGCAAAAATCATATCCCAATGGGCCAACCGGCAGCCGCATCCGGTGATGCTTATGGGAGATTTCAACGATGGGCCGGACTCCCGGGTCCATGAGGTATTGACGTCACCGGCAACCGACCTTCACGACACCTGGGAACTGGCCGGCGGCGGCGACGGCGAAGCGAGCTTCACCCATCACGGGTTTACCGGCATTCCCCAGAAGAACCGGCTGGACTGGATTCTTGTGGACGCAAACTTTCGGGTGCGCGACGCCCAAATTATCCGGGATCACGTCAACGAGGCCTTCCCCTCGGATCATTATCCGTATATCGCGGATGTTGAACTGATTTTATAATTATTCCCCGGCAAACAACCCCATGATCGCGCCGGTTTTAAAATCATAGAGCCCTTCCTCGCAGATCCGGTAAAACGGAATGGCCGCGGTGGTCAGGGTCCCCAGGGTGAGCAGGGGATCGGACAGGGCCACGCCCATGGTTTTCAAAATCTTACCCATATGACGGGTTTGTCCGGCGATGCTGTCCGCGGACGCATCCGAAATCACGCCGAAGATCGGCAGCGGCAGCTCGGCCCGGATTTCAAGATTTTCCGCCGCCACAATGCCGCCCTGCAATTCGCGAATCCGGTTGACCGCCAGAGCCATGTCCGCATCATCTGTTCCGATCACAATGATATCCGCCGCATCCCACGCGGCGCTGGTGGCAATGGCCCCGGATTTGAGGCCGTATCCCTTGATAAACCCGCAAAACATTTCTCCCGGGGTTACGGCCCGGTCAATGGCCGCGATCTTGCAGACATCGTTTTGAAGATCCGGCGCGATATTTCCGTTGATTACGGGGAGACGATATTGCAGCCGGCGGGTCACCAGCTCCGTGACCAGTTCAATGACATTAACCTCCGCTGTTGGCCCGCCGTCGGGCGCATGAACGGCAAAAGCCTCGGGCGACAGGGCTTCTGGAAGCCGGATGGTTTGCCGGCAGGGCTCTGAAAACCGATGATGCCGGGCCGGGGCCAGGAGTTGTCCGTTTTCCGCGATCACCCGGCCGTTGCTGATGACGATTTCCGGCCGGATGACGGCAAGATCCGGAATGATCACCATGTCGGCCATGCGGCCCGGCGCAATGGCGCCGATGTGCCCGTCAAGGCCGAAATGCTCGGCCGCGTTGATCGTGGCCATGCGGATGGCGTCAGCCGGCGCAAAGCCCAGGTTGATGGCCTTTTGCACGATAAATTCCATATAGCCGTCTGCCATGACCGCCTCGGGGGAAATGCCGTCGGATACCAGCACGGCCCGCCGCAGGTCGATGCCGGTTTCGACGATTTTGGAAACCGCCTCCAGTTCCCGCCGGACGCTGCCTTCCCGGATCATGACATGCATGCCCAAACGAAGCCGGTCGAGCACTTCGGATGCCTGGATGGGCTCGTGACAGGAGGAGATGCCCGCGGCCGCGTATGCGTTGAGATTTTTTTCATTGGCCCCGGCGGAATGGCCTTCAAGGGTTTTTCGGGCCGCCAGGGTCTGTACAAAAGCCGGCAGATAAGCGTCCGGGTCCTGCAAGACCCCCTGCCAGTAGGATTCTCCTAGGCCGAGGACATTATCTCTGGCCAGGAGACGCTCCAGATCGGTCGGCGCGATGCCCCGGCTTCTTTTACTGACCGACACCATGGCCGGGGCTACGGCATAGATTTTTACCGGCTGGTCGGTCATGGATTCCAGGAGTTCCAAAGTAGCCTCGTATCCGGCCACGAAATAGGGCTCGTAGATTTCCGTGACAATGGCGGTGGTTCCGCCCGCCATGGCCGCATCCAGAAACGGCCCCGGTGCGAACATCCAGGCGATATGAGTATGGGCGTCGATCAGGCCGGGGATCACGGTCCGGCCGGCCGCGTCAATGACCGTTGTGGTGTTTCCGATGGCGTTTCCGGGGTTTTTTCCCACAAAGGCAATGCGTTCGTCTTTTATGCAGATGGTAGACCCGGGGATGGTTTCACCGGTAAAGACGTTAAAAAGCGCGGCATTGACAACGGCCATGTCCGCCGGCTCTTTTCCCTGGGCTGTCCGCAGGAGTGATTTGACGCGTTCGATATTCATTTCACCACCTTTCATTTTCTTTATCCGGATCGTGACGGCAAAATAAAAAGTCCGTCATTTGAGCAATGATGCTTGACAGTTGACGCATAAAACCGTATTTTCAGACTGATGTATGATTGTTTTGCATGATACGTCTCATGGTTGTTAACGTTGGTTATAAAAGCTTGCGGTCAAACCGTCAACCGGTGTTTGAGTTTTCAGGAGGTGCGCATGAACGGGTTAAAAAAATGGATCATATTGTGTATTGTCGCGGTATTTCTGGTAATGCCCTTCGGTTCCACTGCTGTTGCCAAAATGAAATCCTACCCCCCGGAAAATTCCGGGCCGCTTATGGTGGCTGATTTTCTTGTGGCAAGACCCCTCGGCCTGACATCTCTTGTGGCTGGAAGTGTTTCTTTTGTCGTGACCCTGCCGTTTTCCGCCCTTGGCAAAAACGTGGGGCAAGCCTTTGAATATATGATCGTCGACCCGGCGGTGTATACCTTTAACCGGCCCCTGGGCGGTTTCTGACGACAAAAAGATGTCGTTTGAAGCAAAAGAGTAAACAAGGCGCGCCGGAGATGGACATAACAATTCCCGGATACGGTCGGCTGAATCTGGAGCATCTGGTCATGGACTATAACGGCACGTTGGCCGTGGACGGCCGGCTGATGGACGGCGTGGGCCAGGCGCTGACCGCATTGTCCAGGGATTTAGCCCTTCACGTACTTACCGCCGATACCTTTGGCAAGGCCGCTGCCGAACTGGAGGGCATACCTTGTAAACTCGGCATTCTGCCGGCAGATGATCAGCACACCCGCAAGCGCGACTATGTGGTCGCTTTAGGGGCCGAGCGCACGGTAAGCATCGGCAACGGCCGCAACGATCAACTCATGCTCAAGGCGTCGGCTCTGGGGATCGGGGTCATTCTGGCCGAAGGCATTGCGACCGAGACGCTGCTGGCATCCGACGCGGTCTGCACATCCATCATCGAGGCCCTGGATCTACTGCAACACCCGCTGCGCCTGACCGCTACCCTGCGTTCATAAAACCATAAATATGCTCCGTTGCTCATGAATCCCTTCTGGCTCATACCGGTTCTGATCCTGGTGCTGTTTTATATCGTCAGCCCGGTTGATCTGATTCCCGATCTGCTCCCCTATATCGGCCGTCTGGATGATATTTTTCTGGCCTTTTTAACGATTTTCTATCTGCGTTACGGCCGGCTTCCCGGTTTCATGTCATGGCTTGAGCGATTGCTGGGGAAAGGCCGTCGCGCCTCCGGTTCCGGTCAGGCGGGCGCCGGGGACCGTGGGCAATATCGCCGCGGCCATGATGGAACCCAAGGGGACTCGTCGTTGGATCCATACGCGACTCTGGGAATAAAACCCGGCGCGTCCCTGGAAGAAATTCACACGGCATACCGGGAAGCGGCCCAGAAGTTTCATCCGGACAAGGTTTCGCATCTCGGAGAGGAATTCCAGGTGCTGGCCCAGAAAAAATTCGTCGAAATCCAGCGGGCCTATGAAACATTAAAAGAAGGCAACCGCAATTAAGACCTCATTTTCCAACGATTCCGCTTTATTTTTTTTGGCAATCAAACCGGTTTTATTAAATCAAACCATTTTAAAACCGAGCCAGGAGGAGTAAACGATGTCTATTATAACCATTTCAAGAGGGTCCTCAAGCCATGGCCGGGAAGTGGCCGAGTCGGTGGCTGCCCGGCTGGGATACCAATGCATCGGCCGTGAAATGTTGTTGGAGGCTTCCCGGGAGTTCAATATACCCGAAATCCGTCTGGAGCGCGCCATCCACGACGCTCCTTCCATTCTGGATCGTTTCACCTACGGCCGGGAGCGTTATATCGCCTATTTTGAGGCGTCATTTCTGAAATATATGAAGCGCGACAACGTGGTATATCACGGCCTGGCCGGGCATTTTTTCCTCAAAGGCCTTGCCCACACCCTGAAAATCAGGATCATTACGGATATGGAAGAACGGGCGCGGCGGGAAGCGCAACAAAATAAAATGCCCTTTGAAACCGCTATGAAAATGCTGAAAAAAGATGACCGGGAACGCCAAAAATGGAGCCGCAGCCTCTATGGGATCGATACCGATGATCCCATGCTTTATGATCTGGTGATTCACATCCACAGGGTTCAGACCGCCGATGCCGCCGAGATGATCTGCCATGCCGTCGGTCTGGATCTTTTCAAGACCACCTATGAATCCCAGAAAGCGATTGAGAATATGGCCCTGGCCGCCGAAGTCAAGGCGGCCTTAATCGATCTGAAACCCGATATCCGCGTAACAGCCGAAAACCAAAAGGTCTGGATCAAGACCAAGTCCCAGCATGCCGACAGTCCTGAATTGATGGCGGAAATAGAAGAGATCGCCCGCCGGGTTCCCGGCGTCCAAACCGTGGAGGTGCAATTTGCGCCCGTGGTGGATTGGTCTGACTGAAGACTGTCCTTTTCAGGCGCGTCTTCATCCACCGCTGGCGCCGTCAGCCAGCAGCACCTGTTGCGGCAGGACATCTACCGATGCGGCCAGGTTGATGGCAATGTCGCCCTTTAAATCCGGATCCAGACGGTCGAGATCCACGGCATTGCCCTGGGGCAAAATAACGGTGCGAATACCGGCGCGCTGGGCCCCCAGAATTTTTTCCCGAATGCCGCTGACCGCCAGAATTTGACCGCTTAAAGTAATTTCACCGGTCAGGGCCACGTCTCGTCTCGCGGGTCTGCCGGTAAGCAGCGAGATCAGCGCCATGGTGATCGTTACCCCCGCCGATGGTCCATCCTTGGCAATCGCGCCGGCCGGGATGTGGATATGAATATCGCTGTTTTCAAAAAAAGCCGGATCAATCCCCAGAATTTCGGTATGGCTGCGAATATAACTCAATGCGGTCTGGGCTGATTCCCGCAGAACATCTCCCAGGGAACCGGTGAGGATGAGCTGTTGATGGCCGCGCATCCGGGCCGTTTCCACGAAAATGATTTCTCCTCCGAATTCGGTCCAGACCAGGCCGGTGGCCACCCCGATGCGATGTCCGCTGGCCGCGGATTGATGGATGTAGCGGGGCGGGCCCAGCAGGCGTTCCGCCAGGGGTGTGTCGATGGTCAGGGTCTTTGCCATGGGCGTTTCTGAATGTCGCAGGCTGATCCGCGCCACTTTGCGGCAGATGGTGGCGATTTCACGCTCCAGATTGCGCAGGCCGGCCTCCAGGGTGTAATTGCGGATGACCTGCAGGATCGCTTCCGGGGTAAACGTTACATTACGACTTAACAGCGCGTGCTCACCCAGTTGCCGGGGAATGATATAACGACTGGCGATCGCCTGCTTTTCCTTTTCCGTATATCCTGAGAACGCAATGTTTTCCATGCGGTCCAGCAATGGGGTGGGCAGCCGTTCAACGGCATTGGCCGTGGCGATGAACATTACCGCGGACAGATCAAAGGGAAGATCCACATAATGGTCGGTAAAACGACTGTTTTGCTCCGGATCCAGAATTTCGAGCAGCACCGAAGCCGGATCACCCCGAAAGTCCTGGCCGATTTTGTCCACTTCATCCAGCATGAAAACCGGATTTTTCACTCCCAACCGTTTTATTTCATTTAGTAACCGCCCCGGCATGGCCCCTACGTAGGTGCGGCGGTGCCCCCGCAATTCGGCCTCATCATGCAGGCCGGCAAGGGAGATCCGCGCGAATTGCCGTTGCAGAGCATCGGCAATGGAACGTCCCAGAGATGTCTTACCGGTGCCCGGGGGTCCGGAAAATAAAAGGATCGGACTGCGTGTCAGACGAAAATGTTTTTTGCGGTCCCGAAGCTGGCCGACCATGGTGCGCAATTCATTCAAATCTACCGGCTTTGCCAGATAATTGATGGCGCCTTTGCGCAGAGCGTCCACGGCGCTGTTGACCGTCGCATATCCGGTAATGATGATAAATTCGGTATGGATGGTCTGTGTGCGGGCGGTTTCCAGGAGCTGAATCCCGTCCATTTTTTCCATTTTTAAATCCGTCAGCACCAGTTCAAATTCCTGCTGCTCCATCATCTGGAGGGCTTCCAATCCATTGTTAGCGGTTGACACCTGGTACCCTTCCTTTACGAGAACATGCTCCAGGTTAGCACGCGCGATGGGTTCGTCATCCACCACCAGAATACGAAAATCCTGCAATGAAAAAAGCGCCCGCACCGCCAGAAATTCCATGATCCGTTCCTTGACGTGCCCCAGACCGTAATGCTGGCGTTCCAGAATCTGTTCCGCCCTTTTCAAATCCAGATTATCTTCCGTGAAACGGTTCCAGGGAAGTGAGAGAACATATTCCACGTAATCGAGTCCAATGCCGTATTCCGGACTGGCCAGATCCATATTATCCAGACGATCCAGTTGGGCATCCACCACCGTCAGAACGGCTTCCGGCAAATCGGTCTTATGGGCCTGTTTTCGGAGATTAACGAGGTCTTGGCGTTCCGGCGGCGGTTTTGTTTCGCGTTTCGGGGGCTTTTTAAAAAGGGACATGGAGGCATCCTCTTGGGCGTTACAAATTGCAACAGCTATTACAATTCGACACAATCGGCATGATCTTCAAAAAAAGTAGTTAGATAACAGAAGCACAAAAGACAAGCTATTACAATATGCAATAGTTAAAAAAATGAAATTTCGTTCCGCGGTGGCGCAAATGGCCTGTTTCCAAGGGAATCCGAACTGGACAGCGCTTCATGGCACGGTTCTTGGACTAAAGTAGATTAAATGCGGATGAGAAAAGCCGGAGATGCGGCAAAGCCCGCAACGACAAGCTATCAACGGACAAGGATCTGTAGTGATGGAAACCCCCTTCATCGGCAAAGACCTGAGCCAATCGGAGACGAAAGAAGTCATCACCACGGGGGAGGGCCGGCATGTCATTGAAGGTCTGAGTTGCGCGAGACCGATGCGGAGCAGGATCTTGTTTCTGGACGTTCAGGGAGTCTTTGCGGAAGATTTAATGGAATACGCGGTCCACCTGGCCGGCCGATTGAATTACGATTTACTGGTGTTGAGCGTTGATGCGGCCCGGGAAGGAAATCGTTTCGCCAAGCGGGTCGCGGAAGCCGTAAGCAGGTTTAAACAAAAGGCGGCAACCCAACATATTGATTGTGAGGTGATCATCAGAAAAGGCGATCTGGAGACAGCGATTCGGGATGTCAAGGAAAAGGAAAAACGGATCGGTTTTGCACTGATGGACGCCAACCTGAATCAAAAGAATATGGCGGAATACGTCCCGTTTCCGCTTTTTGCCGTCGTATCTCATCAACAACCAAACGGAGGTAAGGTTATGACAGACACTGCAACCCGTCACAGGAAAAAATTGGCTTTGAAAACAGCGGGGTTCGGAATTGCCACCGCTCTTCTTTATGCGGCCGTTTTTACTCACGTCGACCTGGTCATGCACTATTTCACCCGTGGCGGCTGGTATGCGGCTCTGCCCGTTTCCACGGTGTTTGTGTTTTCTTTTGCCCACGGCGGTTTCGCCGGGAATCTGTGGTCGCTGCTGGGCATTGAAGCCGTGCACACAACCGCATTGCGTGAAGTTGAAAGAAAAGTGGTGCGGAAACAACAAAAGATCGCGAGGAAACCCCGGACCTATGCCTATATCAATCCGTTTCATCGGTTGTAATCCGTAAATCGGCGGCGTAGACATCGCGAACCCCATCCAATTGAAAAGGAGCATCCATCGATGAATGAAGTCGTCCAACAAACCATGCAGTTTATTGATTTGAGTGCCATGTCCGTCACCTTTCTTTTTTT
>CAZRES010000129.1:0-8266 GCA_964598885.1 uncultured Desulfobacteraceae bacterium
ACGGCGTTTCCGCCATCATGCGGTTCCGGTATGGGTTGGATGCCATGGAAAGCATTAATATCGGAAAGCCGCCGGTATCCGGAATAGTGGACGCCATGGACTGCATCCGGGAGGATCCTAGATATTTGGAGGAATTAGATCATGTGGGCGACCTGAAAGGGTTGCTGACCCTGACATACGATAACGGTTATGTTCAGGTCTCATGGACCAACAGCGAAGGGGAGACCATTACCACTCTGCAGATGATGGCGGGAACGTTTACATCCTCCAAGGTCCGCATCTGGGGGCTTGCCGGTCACCGCATCGAATATGTGAGAATCTGTGGCTTAGACGATGACGCGGGCGCCGGCAACGGCGGTACGGGCGACAACGGCGACGGCGACAACGACGATAACGGCGATGGCAACGGGGGCGGGGAAGGCGTTATGCCGCTGTCCATCGGGAACTGGTGGCTGTATTCCCTTGAATCTGGCGGCGCCGTGCCGGGCTCCTATCGCATGGACGCCGTCCGGACGCAAAGCGTCAGCGGTGTGACGGCGACACGCATCGAGTATTCAGGGGATCCGATGTATGAAGGTTACTGGAGTTTATTGGTTAATCAGGGCGACGATCTGCTTTTTTATGGCGATTCATTTAATGGCATTTTAACCACCCCGGATCTCTGGTTTAACTCTTCCCTGAAAGTCGGTGACACCTGGCAGACCAGCGGTCAGGGCGGCGTGGTGGACTGGGTGGTAATTTCCACATCCGAAAATGTAACGGTCCCGGCCGGTACGTTTGATTGTATTCTTGTGAGAGGAGTTGGTGAAGCGGGCTCTCATGCGGATCACTGGTGGGCGGTGGGCATCGGGGAGGTGAAGTACGAGATGGATATCGATGTAGCGGTGATCAGAGGCGAACTCAAAGATTATTCAGTGGAATAGGAAAGCATCTTACAGTGGCGGCCGGGACGCAATTTTATCGCCCCGGCCGCTGCCCCTGCTGCCGGCTGACCGGCATTCCTCCAGCTTGTTCCTCATTCTGAAAAATTGTTACTGCTGATAACGTTAACTATCGCGGCAAAAGGAGACTGACGTGAAATCCAACAGCAATATGTTTTCAAGATTATGGCGGATCATTTTCGGGGTATCTTTTATTTTTTTGTTTATATCCGCAACATCCGCTTTCGGTTTTTTCGGGGGCAAGATTACCAGTTTTTCAGCAGACTGGGTCATGATCTCTCCAGACGGCGATTCAGTCAGTACATCAAAATTATATGTCACCCCTGAGGCCTATCGCATGGATGGGATGCCGATGGGGGCCGGGCAGCAAGGAATGCCGAAGGATATGACGATTTTGGCGTTTAAGGATAAAAACAGGCAGTATATGTATAATCACGATAAAAAACTGGTTTATGAATCGGAAATCGATGAGCAGGAAATGATGGATTTTATGAAATCCTATCAAAACGTTGATTCCGAAAAAATCCTGGGCAAGGAAACCGTCAGCGGCTACACCTGCACAAAGAAGGAAGTGACCACCACAACGACCATGATGGGCATGAAATTTAAAAATACATCAATTATTTGGCAATCAGACAAATTTGAGATGCCCCTCAGGATTCAGGGCGAGGAAGGCAATATTTCTGAATTGCGAAACATCAGTACCAGAAAACCTTCCGCGGATCTTTTCAAGCCGCTTTCCGGGTACACGAAAGTCGATAATATGATGGCGGTCATGGGGATAGATTTTGGAAGAGAGGAAGGACAAAGAGATCGCAAGACGGTTCAGGAAAGTGAAGCAGAGGAGGAAGCAGGGGTTGCCGACATGTTACAGGATGCTGGAAAGGGATTCTGGGATTTAATCGGACGCTAAATCCCGGAACTGTCTTTCCATTGAAAACCCACGCCGATAATCCCTGGGCGGCAAGCCGCACCGCACTGATACTGTATGCTCAGAATTACACAAAATTTTTAAAAAACGCGGTCTGGCTGGCCATCTTTATCTGGGTGCTGACATTTCTTGTGTTTTTAGTGGTACTCGGACCGGTGGCCCTTCTTGTGGGGTTGTTTCCAGGCACAGCCGGGCCCCTTACATTGATCATTGCTATCGTCTTTGCATGGGGAATCAAACAGGCGGTGATTGAACCCATCGGCATGACCGCGCTGATGCAGGTATTTTTCAAAGTGACGGAGGGGCAAACGGCCAACCCGGAATGGGAAGCCAAATTGGAAAGCGTTTCGTCTAAGTTCCAGGAACTCAAAAACAAGGCTGCCGTCTGGCCGGGCTCAAAACAGGCGCAGGCGGCTGGACAGGAGGCAGGCCCGGTTGACGTCTGAAAGATATACAATAAAGGAGGGGGTATTCCATGAAAAACCGGAAACCTCGAATAATACTGATTTTGCATGTATTATAAGTATAAGTGGATAAAAGGAATACTTTATAAATCAAATTATGGAGGAGTTAATCATGAAAAAAGCCGTGCTGCTTCTGGGGCTTTTGATTTTCATGTTGCCTATGCATGCCCTTGCTGAAGGCATCTGCGCCGGTTCAATAAGATCCGTCACAGGACCTGACAACTATGACACTTACACATGGACAGTAGTTAGTGGCTGCGTAATCATTGGTCCCAGTGATCAACAAGATGTGACGTTCCAAGTAACTGGAGCTCATGGAGAGATCTGTACACTTGATTATTATGCGTGGCGTGCCGATCCTGGAGGAGGCTCTTCCAGCTCAGCAGGAGGCGAAATATTTTCCATTGTCGCGTGTGAGGTTTGCGCCGGATCCGAAGGTCAAACGTTGAGTGATCGGAGCCTTGAACGCCCTTTAGCCGAGGATTTCTCTTGGTCCATGATAGGAGCCGGGGCAAATATTACTTCCGGTGCTGATGAGGCCGTGGTGACCTACACCGTTACTGGTGATCCTGGCGATGTGTTTCAACTTAGGTGTATATACAGTGATGGTGGCCGCCCTGGGGACTATCTAAGCCCGGAGATTACCGTAATTGATTGTACCGATCCAACTCCCCAGGCCATCCCCACATTATCTGAATGGGGAATGATCATTTTTTCATTAATGCTGGCAGTATCAGCCATCTGGATGATCAGACGCCGTCAAGTATCGTAGCATCTATCTATCGCATGGACGGCATGCCCAATTAGCGACCAGCACAATGGCGGCTGGGGCCATATCAATGCCGATGATTTCAGATACAGGCCAGGTGAATGATCCTGAAACTTTAGGAGGAAACCATGCAAAGACTGTTTATCATTGCCACGGGAATATTGCTGCTGACGGGAATAACCATGAATGCAGCTTCCGCGGCAATAAAAAACGTTGGATATCAGGATTATGTGAGCCGTCTCGGCGTAGACACGAGTTTTGATTTGATGAAGATAGAACCGGGTCAGAGTGTGTCCGGTGTGGTGAAAGATGCCGGGGTGCTGAAAAAAGCCGGTGGACCATCGGGCATCAAGGCTGGTGATACCGTCATCTTCCACCACCTGGGGGATGGCAGGTTCCGGTTAAGTTTTCCACGGTTTGAGAACGAGAATACAATAGATGTCCAGTTCAAGGATGATTAGTGAATAGTTGAAAAATGCTGATGGACCCCAAAGGCCCGGAAAGCGAAAACCATCTGTGTCGTGGATTGAAACTATAATCAACCAGGAGGAAACCATGCGAAGACTGTTTATCATTGCCACGGGAATACTGCTGCTGACGGGAATAACCATGAATGTATCCGCTACGCCGATAAGAGACATTGGATATCAGGATTATGTGAGCCGTCTCGGCGTAGACACGAGTTTTGATTTGATGAAGATAGAACCGGGTCAGAGTGTGTCCGGTGTGGTGAAAGATGCCGGGGTGCTGAAAAAAGCCGGTGGACCATCGGGCATCAAGGCTGGTGATACCGTCATCTTCCACCACCTGGGGGATGGCAGGTTCCGGTTAAGTTTTCCACGGTTTGAGAACGAGAATACAATAAATGTCAAGTTCGGGCATGATTAGTGAATAGTTGAAAAATGCTGATGGACCCCAAAGGCCCGGAAATTCGTGAAACGGTCGTACCCACTAACCCAAAAATGGGTAAAAGTCGGGAAAGAAGCAAATGCTGTTTATCGTAATGCCGGTTTATAACGAGCAGGGATGTATTGAAACCGTCATTTTTCAATGGAAAGCTATCTTTAACGATTTGAAAATCGAACACTATTTTGTCATTGTGAATGACGGGTCAACAGATCAGACCGGGATTATCCTGGAAAGGATATCTGCCATGATGCCGGAACAGATGATAGTCCTTGATCAACCCAATCAGGGGCATGGCAGGGCAGTTCGGTCCGGTTATGAATATGCGGTTCAAAACAGGGCGGAATGGATTTTGCAGATTGATTCAGATGGTCAATGTGATCCGGCTGACTTTTTCAAATTCTGGGAATGCCGCCATCAATCCATTTCGGTTTTCGGGAAACGAGAAAAAAGAAAGGACAGTCTGGTCAGGATTATTCTTTCCCGTTGTTGTGCTGTTTTGGTTTTATGCTGCACGCATACCTGGATCGCTGATGCGAATGTACCGTTTCGTCTCATCCCGGGACCAGTTCTTGCCAGATTCCTGGCCTGTATTCCGAAGCAGGTATGTTTGCAGAATATCGCATTGAGTATTTGCATCAGAAAATCGACACACCATACATTTATCGATATCCCCGTTAATTTTGAATCCCGTCAAACCGGTCAAAGTCTATCTTTTTTGAAGCTGCTTTTTCTCGGCATGGATCTGATAAGCGATCTCAGGGTGCTTAAAAAGTGTTAACAATTGGCAGTTGACTGCAAATACATACTTATATGGTGGATTACGATCCTGTTAATGGGACTCGCATTTGTTCCTTTGACCGTCCGGATCTTTAGCGGTTTCAGGGATAAAGGATATATCTTTTCTAAAATTCTTGCTGTATTGGTAACATCTTACGCTGTTTACCTTATGAACAGCCTTCAAATTCTAGCTTTTTCACGCATACCCATTCTGGTTGTCAGCATATCTTTAAGTATTGCTGCTTTTGTTTTTGCATTTAAACAGACAAAGCCTCTTATCAGCCGTGAAATCATCAAATATTTCGCGTATGAAGAAATTGTTTTTTTTTCGGCATTTCTTTTCTGGGCGGTTGTCAGAAGCATGGAACCATCGATTAACGGTCTTGAGAAGCCAATGGATTTTGGTTTGCTGAACAGCATCTTGAGATCCGACTATATGCCCCCGCAGAATGTCTGGTTGTCCGGCACAGATTTGAACTACTATTATTTCGGTCATTTTATCACCGCTGTTTTAACATGCCTGACGGGTATCCCGGCTGCTTTTTCTTACAACCTGATGGCAGCGACCTTATTTGCACTTTCGTTTTCAAGTGCCGTTAGCATCGGTGGTAATTTGATAGGCGGAACCGGTGTTTGGGGGCAAAAGCCAAAGGTATTTTTTATAACCGGTGGCATCTCTGCTCTCCTGTTGTGTTTGGGGGGGAATTTTCACTTTGTATATAAATATATCCAGCATGTCTTGAACAATGGGCTTCAAGCCACGCCATTCAAATACTGGTATGCACACGCCACACGGTTCATCGGACATGATCCGCCCACTGCGGATAGACTGATCCACGAATTTCCGGCCTATAGTTTTGTTGTGTCGGATCTTCATGCCCATGTATTGAATCTGCCGGCCTGTCTTTTTTTCATGGCATTGCTTTTTTCTACAGTTCAAAAAAAGAATAATCAATCTGAACCCTTTCTGACGGCAGGCAGGCTGTCTTTGAGAAGAGTAACCGGTTTAGGTTTTCTCCTGGGTCTGTTTTATATGACAAATTCCTGGGATGTCCTGAGTTACGGCCTTTTGTTTTTCAGTGTCTGTCTGATGTCTATTGTTGAAGAACCGGTTACGGTCAGTCAAACCATAAAAAAAACATGGAATGCCATAACACATGGAATAGCGTTGCTTTTTATTGCCGCTATTTTTGCCCTGCCGTTTATTGGACACTTTAAACCCTTTGCCCGGAATATCGAATGGACAACCGCCGGCAGTCCCTTATGGCAGCTTTTTATCGTATATGGGGGAATCTGGTCGATTATTTTAATTTTTCTTGCAAGGTATCTGATAAAAAATAAATCTGCTGTTGTTTGTCCGGATGTATACGAGCGGTTTATTCTGGCCTCAGCCTTTACCGTGCTGCTGTTAAACCTTATACCGGAAATTGTCATTGTTACTGACAATTTGCCTGAAACCCACAAACGGGCCAATACGGCTTTTAAATTGGGATATGCATCCTATGTTATGGGTGCCGTCATTTCAGGTCCTATGATCAGCATAACGATATGGCGGTGTTTGAAGTCCAGGATCGTTTACGGGATCAGCATTGCGGTGGTAATTATTCTATCGTCGCTTATGGTATTTCCTTTTTACGCGTTGCCGCAATATTATTCCTACGGTCGATATCAGGGATTAGATGGGCTTGGGTATCTTAAGCCATGGCCCCCCGGCAGTTTCGAAGGAATCCAGTGGCTAAATAATCATGTAAAAGGAGATCAGATTCTACTTGAGGCACCGGGTGAAAGCTATGCTGTATATCATAACCTTGCCTCATCATCAACCGGTATGCCATCAGTCCTGGGATGGAAAGGGCACATCTCTCTTTGGGAAAATGATGAGGCCCTTATTACAGAAAGGGAAGAGGATATTCGCCTAATTTATTCATCC
The DNA here is from genome assembly GCA_964598885.1 of uncultured Desulfobacteraceae bacterium. Lineage (GTDB taxonomy): Bacteria > Desulfobacterota > Desulfobacteria > Desulfobacterales > Desulfosalsimonadaceae > SURF-33. The sequence continues at coordinate 6,722 of CAZRES010000129.1, forward strand.
CACGATCCAAAAATTGTTCAGCAATTATTAAGAAAGCATCGTGTTCAGTATATTATTGTAAGCAGCACTGAGCATAAGAAATATGGAGTGGTTGCAGAAAACCAGTTTGATAAAATCGGACAGATGGTTTTTAAAAAAGGAGAAATGGCCATTTATCAGGTCACACAGAATAGCTTATGATGTCGATCGGCCAGAAACCCAAACAGATAGTAAAAACAGCATTGATATTGAATTAAAATAAATTCAGTTAATTATGATGAAAAAGGTATTAGTTGTCGGTGCCGGACTTTCAGGCCTTACATTCGCAAGATTGGCAGCAGAAGACGGATATCAAGTTGATATCATCGAGCAAAGGGATCACATAGGCGGTCTTTGTATTTCTTCGGTCGATAAAAATACCGGAGTAAACATCCATGTTTACGGACCTCATATCTTTCACACAAATAGACGTGAAGTCGCTGACTTTATAAGTCGATTCACTGATTTGAATAATTATGTGCACCGAGTTTGGGCCCGACACAAAGGCAGATACTATGACTATCCGATTAATTTGCACACCATAAATAAATTCTTCGGTACTAATTATTCACCAGTGGAGGCTTGCGGTTTTCTGGAAACCGTCCGTATGAAAAAAAGTGAATACCATCACTTTGAAGACTATTTGCTTGGGCTAATGGGAGATCGCTTGTACCAGGCGTTTATTAAAAATTATACAAGAAAACAGTGGGGGATGTCGCCGTCCGAACTTACTGTGTCGGCAGCTTGCCGGATTCCCGTCACATACTCTGAGGATAGCAGGTTTTTCAAAGACACCCACCAGGGAATCCCTGAAAAAGGGTATGAAGCATTGTTTGAAAAAATGAGCGATCATAAAAGGATTCAGATTCTTTTAAAAACACCATTTGAAAAGTTTAAGGAAAACTGGAAAAAAAAATACACCTGCCTGATTTATACCGGATCAATCGATGACTATTTCAAGGGTGTTCATGGCTGGTTGCCCTATCGCTCAGTCAAATTCGAGAAGTCTGAGGGAAACTGGCCTATCATACAAAATGCCGTAATCAATGAATGTGATTATCACATTCCCTATACCCGTGTTCATGAACCCGCATATTTTTCGACAGATCATGCGTTCAAAAGAAGTGTCTGTATAAAAGAGTATCCCTGTCATCCATCGAATCCTCATGAACGGTATTATCCGGTTTTAACCCGGGAAAGCACCGTGCGATTAAAAAAGTACCTCCAGCTTGCTGCCCTGGAAGAGAAAGTAACTTTTCTGGGACGGTTGGGAACATTTAAATATTTAAATATGGACGAAGCAATCCACCAGGCAATGCATGCCTATAAGATCAGTGGATTGAAAACACAACAACCAGGAGGTCGGTAATGCAAACGTCACCAATACACAAGACAAACAAGGAGGGACACAGAATGAGCGCGTTCTCGTTTGGCGAAGACACAAAGAAGATTAAGTGGGGCAGTCGCACATTGGGTCTGAACATGATACGTACATTTTCCGCCGGCATTGTATGGGGAATCGTCATA
>CAZRES010000130.1:0-8250 GCA_964598885.1 uncultured Desulfobacteraceae bacterium
GTAGTCAATCCCTATGTCTCGCCCCGACCTTTTCGGGTGAATGCCGGACCGGTCCATGCCTATACCCGGGTGCCGGGAAACAAGACCCGATATTTGTCTGAACTGGTTGCCGGCGATCCCGTGCTGATCACCGATCATACCGGCCGATCCCATCTGGGAACCGTCGGCCGGGTCAAGATCGAGAAACGGCCGCTACTGTTGATCCGGGCAATGGCCGGCAAAGATCGGGAAATCAGCGTCATTGTCCAGAATGCCGAAACCATCCGCCTGACCCATCCCGACGGCCATCCCTTATCGGTGGTGACTTTAACGCCGGGCGACAACGTCTTAGTGGCCCTGGAAGCCACGGGCCGGCATTTTGGCATGAAAATTGACGAAACGATCATGGAACGGTAAGAAAAAGCCATGAACATTGATGCCGCCACTTGTGTTTACGGCGTGATCGGCGACCCGGTAGCCCACAGCCTGGGCCCGGTCATGCACAACCGGGCCTTTGCCCTGACCGGGCATCCGGGCGTCTATGCCCCATTCCGGGTGACTGATGTCAAGGCGGCCGTCACGGGCATCCGGGCGTTAAACATCGCCGGCGTGAGCGTGACCATACCCCACAAGGTCAGCATCATTAAGCATCTGGATGCCATTGATGAAACCGCTGAAAACATCGGCGCGGTCAACACCATTGTCAATACCGACGGCCGGCTGACCGGGTATAACTCTGACAGTCAAGGCGCCGTAAAAGCGCTATCCGAGCATACCGCCATCCGGGGCCGCCGGATTCTTGTCATCGGCGCGGGGGGCGCGGCCCGGGCCGTCTCTTACGGTCTGATTCAGCAGGGCGGCCGTGTCTGCATCGTGAATCGTTCCATAGAAAAAGGGGAGATGCTGGCCCGTTTTCTGGGAGCGGATTTTTGTCCGTTGGATCAGGCAAGGGCTTTACCTGCAGATATCCTGATTAATACCACGCCGGTGGGCATGCATCCTCATGTGGATGACATGCCCGTATTTGAAAATATGCTTCATCCCGGAATGGTGGTCATGGATATTGTCTATCACCCCCTTCAAACCCGCCTCCTTCAGGCCGCCGCATCTGTGGGATGTCGTATTGTGGACGGGGTGGCCATGTTCGTCTACCAGGGGGCCATACAGTTTGAGCGGTGGACCGGCCGGGCCGCGCCCGTGGAAGAAATGAAGCAGGCGGTATATGCCGCATTGGCAACCCGAACGTGACCATGGGTGAACTCATCACGAAATGAGCGATACGAATATAGGAAAAATGGCAGATACAGCAGGGAGAGGAAAAAGAATAAAGAGAATAAAGAAATTTTAAGCGATTCGCGAGATTGCGATGATAAAGACAGCAAAGGAGTGCGGAGTTTCATGATAGAAATCATCCCCCGACCCCTGACCGCCAATACGGTGCAGGTGCCGGGATCTAAAAGCTACACCCACCGGGTCTGCATGGCCGCGGCCCTGTCCGACGGTCCCTGCCGTATCTATGGCGCATTGGACAGCGAAGATATCCGGCTCACCCTGTCCGCCCTGGAAAGCATGGGAACCGCCGTCGGCCGCAATGCCGGCGAGCTTCTGATTTCCGGTAAAAACGGAAAATTCGATCCCTGCACCCCTCCCATCTATCTGGGAAATTCCGGCACGTCCATGCGCCTGCTCACAGGTCTGGCGGCACTGGGCAGCGGGGATTATATTTTAACCGGATCGGAGCGCATGCAGGAACGGCCCATTAACGACCTGCTGGCGGCCTTGACGGAACTCGGCGTTTCTGCGGTCTCAATGAACAACACCGGATGTCCGCCGGTCCGCGTTACCGGCGGAACCATCACCGGGACCCACACCCGCATTGATTGCCGCACCAGCAGCCAGTATCTGTCCTCGCTCCTGCTCATGGCTCCCTGCACCCCGGGCGGCCTTCACATCGACGTCACCGGCGGGCCGGTTTCCAAACCGTATATTGATATGACCCTGGATATCATGGAGCGGTTCGGGATTACGTTCACCCGCCTGGGGTATACGCAGTTTCATGTGCCGGGATCTCAGGCCTATGACAGCGGCGAGTATAGGGTGGAACCCGACGCCTCCCAGGCCGGCTATTTCTGGGCCGCGGCCGCTGTCACCGGCTCCAGGGTCAAAGTAAGGGGGGTTAGCCGGGCATCCCGGCAGGGAGATATCCGCTTCGTGGAGGTTCTTGAATCCATGGGATGTTCGGTGGAAGATGACGACGACGGGATTACGGTGACGGGCGGACCATTAACCGCTGTTACCGTGGACATGGCGGACATGCCCGATCTGGTTCCCACCCTTGCTGTAACCGCCGCCTTTGCCCGGGGAACCACGAAGATTGAAAATGTGGCCCATCTCAGAGCCAAGGAAAGCGACCGCCTGGAAGCCGTCAAAAACGAACTCGTTAAAATGGGAATCCATGCCCAAACTACGGCATCCGGCATCACGGTAACCGGCGGGCCGGTCCGGGGCGCGCGAATCAAGACCTATGATGACCACCGGATTGCCATGAGTTTTTCCATCGCGGGTCTGGTAACGCCCGGAGTTAGGATCACCGACGAACACTGTGTGGCCAAATCCTTCCCGGAATTCTTCAACGTGCTTGGCAAGCTGATCTAGCCGGCTGATGATAGCAATGGACAGGATCATCAAGCAAATGAATATTTTTTTAATCGGATACCGCTGTACGGGAAAGACCACCGTGGGCCGTCATCTGGCTCATCGTTTGCAGTGGCAATTTATGGATTCCGATGTTATTATCATGGCCAAACATGGCCTGACGGTTGCGGATATGGTTTCCCGTCTGGGGTGGGAGGAATTCCGCGCAAGGGAAAAAATCGTGATCCGCGAATTGGGGGAAATGGATCGGCTCGTGGTGGCCACAGGCGGCGGCGCGGTGCTCGATCCCGATAATGTGGCGTGCATGAAAAAAAACGGACATGTGGTGATCTGGCTGACTGCTGATATTAAAACCATTCTGTCCCGAATGGAAAACGATTCGGAAACTCAGGAGCTCCGGCCGGCCCTGACGCAACGCCCCCTGGAAACTGAAATCAGTGAGACCCTGGATCAACGGAATCCCCTTTACCGAGCCGCATCAGACCTCCAGATGGCAACCGATCACAGCACCGTGGATCAGATTTGCGATAACATTTTACATCAATTAAGGAAATCACATGCCGGGAAATTCATTCGGTAAGCTGTTTCGCATCACCACCTGGGGCGAATCCCATGGACCGGCCGTTGGCGTGGTCATCGACGGCTGCCCGCCCGGTCTGGAAATCAATGAGGATAAAATTCAGTGCATGCTGGATCGGCGACGGCCCGGAAAAGTGGTAACCAGCACCACCCGAAAAGAAGCCGACAAGGTCAACCTGCTCTCCGGCATCTTTGAAGGGCGCACCACCGGAACGCCCATCATGATCCTGGTGGAAAACCGGGATGCCCGATCCAGCGCGTATCATGCGCTCGCCGAGGTGTTTCGTCCCGGCCACGGGGATTTTACCTATCAGGCCAAATACGGCATCCGGGACTGGCGTGGCGGAGGCAGGGCATCGGCCCGGGAAACCGTGGGCCGGGTGGCAGCCGGAGCTGTGGCTTTTGAAATGTTAATACAACAGAAAATCGAAATCATCACCCATACCATAGTACTTGGAACCGTCCGGGCCGACCGTTTTGATCGTAAGGCGATCCATCAAAACCTGTTTTATTGCGCGGACCCGGATGCGGCCGAAAAAATGGTCGAAGCCGCTGAAAACGCCAGAAGGGAAGGGGATTCTCTGGGCGGGATTGTGGAAGTTCTGGCCAGAAACGTGCCGGCCGGTCTTGGAGAACCCGTGTTCGACAAACTCGACGCGGACCTTGCCAGGGCATTGATGAGCATCGGCGCGGTAAAAGGCGTGGAAATCGGCGCCGGTTTTAGAGCCTCCGGAATGAAAGGATCGGAAAACAACGATCCCATCACGCCCGACGGATTTTCCACCAACAACGCCGGCGGCATTCTGGCGGGAATTTCCAACGGCGATGAAATTATTGTCCGGGCCGCGGTCAAGCCGATACCCTCCATTGCTCTGGAACAGCAAACCATCACCACCGATCGCGCGCCCACGTCGATTTCCATCGGCGGCCGCCACGATATTTCCGCCATCCCCCGCATCAACGTGGTCTGCGAGGCCATGGTCTGCCTGGTGCTGGCGGATCATCTGCTCCGCCAGCGAGCCAGCCGGATTTAAGTGTTTTTGCCTATTTCCTCCGCTTCGATGGCGGCTTGGGCCGCGGCCAGGCGTGCGATGGGGAGGCGGAAGGGGGAGCAGCTTACGTAATCGAATCCGCAGTTAAAGCAGAATCTGACCGAATCCGCATCCCCGCCGTGCTCGCCGCAGATGCCGATTTTCAGGTCTGGTCGGGTGGAGCGGCCTTTTTTCACCGAGTCTTCAATCAGCGGTCCCATTCCTTCGAAATCAATGGTCTGGAAGGGGTCCTTGGGCAGGATTTTTTTGTCGATATAATCCACCATGAAGCCGCCGATATCATCCCGGCTGAAGCCGAAAAACATCTGGGTCAGGTCATTGGTGCCGTAGGAGAAAAACTCCGTTGCTTTGGCGATCTGGTCAGACAGTAAGGCCGCCCGGGGAACCTCGATCATGGTGCCGTACTGGCAATCAATGGTTTCGATTTTATATTTGGCGGTCACTTCTTCGTAAACCCGGTCATAGATTTTTCTGATTTCCTCCAGCTCCCGCACGTCGCAGGTGACGGGCACCATGATTTCCGGTTCAGGATGTTTGCCGTAGACAATGAGTTCCGCGGCCGCCTCCAGAATAGCCCGGATCTGCATTTCCGCGATTTCCGGATAAGTTATCCCCAGTCGCACGCCCCGATGGCCCATCATGGGATTGCTTTCGGAAATAATCTCGCTGCGCTTGGTGATCTCTTTTTCACTGATTCCTAGAGCTTCGGCTACCTTGGAACGGGTTTCCGGACGTTTGGGCACGAATTCGTGCAGGGGCGGATCCAGAAGACGAATAGTTACCGGCAGATCGTCCATGATTTCCAGGGCGGTTTCCACGTCATCCTTGACAAAGGGGAACAGCTCATCAAGAGCTGCACGACGTTCGCGGGTGGTATTGCTCATGATCACCTTTCGCAGCAGAAACAGAGGGGTTTCCGCCCCTTCGCCGTAAAACATGTGTTCCGTGCGGAACAGGCCGATGCCTTCAGCCCCGAATTCCTTGGCCAACCAGATATCCTTGGGGGTTTCCGCATTGGTGCGGACCCTCATGGTGCGATAGGTGTCGACGATTTTCAGAAATTCCTGCAACCGGGGGCTTTCCGTGGCATCCATCATGGGCAGTTCCCCTTCATACACCAGTCCTCGACTGCCGTTTAAGGTGAACAGATCACCTTCCTGATAAGTGCTGCCGTCAACCGTCAGCTTTTTTTCCTTTGGATAGAGTTTCAGGGCGCTGGCGCCCACGATGCAACATTTCCCCCAGCCCCGTGCCACTAAAGCCGCGTGGCTGGTCATGCCGCCTCGGGCCGTTAAAATGGCTTCAGCAGCCCGCATGCCTTCCACGTCTTCCGGATTGGTTTCTTCCCGGACCAGTATGACTTTTTTTCCCGCCTTGTTCCAGTTTACGGCATCCACGGAATTAAATACGATCTGGCCGAAGGCGGCTCCGGGACCGGCGGGCAGCCCCTTGGCAATGGCCTGAACATTTTCTTCGGCTTTGGGATCCACCAGGGGATGGAGCATTTCATCCAACTGGGACGGCATCACCCGGGTAACGGCGATTTTTTCATCAATGAGTCCTTCGGCCAGCATGTCCATGGCCATGTTCAGGGCCGCAAGTCCGGTGCGCTTGCCCACCCGGGTCTGGAGCATGTAAAGGTGGTTTTCCTCAATGGTAAATTCAATATCCTGCATGTCTTTAAAATGCTGTTCCAGCCGCTGTCGGACATCCACGAGCTGCTGGTAGGCATCGGGCATGGCGGCTTCCAGGGAGGGAAGGTGGGCGTTTTGTTCGTTTTTGGTGGCGTCATTAATGGGATTGGGCGTTCGGATGCCAGCTACCACATCTTCACCCTGGGCATTGGGAAGCCATTCTCCGTAAAAGGTGTTCTCGCCCGTGGCCGGATTCCGGGTGAATCCCACGCCGGTGGCCGAAGTATCGCCCATGTTGCCGAACACCATGCTCTGGACATTGCAGGCGGTTCCCCATTCATCCGGAATGTTTTCAATGCGCCGGTACGACGCGGCCCGTTTGCCGTTCCAGCTTTTAAACACCGCGCCGATGGCCCCCCAAAGCTGGGCCATGGGGTCATCGGGAAATTCGGTTTTCAGGACTTCCTTGACTTTATCCTTGAACTGCTCGGAAAGGGTTTTCAGGTCTTCGGCGGTAAAATCCGTATCACCGGCATAGCCTTTTTCCTGCTTCATGTCATCCATAATGCGGTCAAGCTGTTCACGGATGGAATTGCCGTCTTCCGGTTCAATGCCTTCGGCCTTTTCCATTACCACATCCGAATACATCATGATCAGGCGGCGATACGCGTCATAGACAAAACGGGGATTGCCCGTTTTTTTGATCATGCCGGGAATGGTGCCGGCGGTAAGCCCCACGTTCAGTACCGTCTCCATCATTCCCGGCATGGATTTCCGCGCCCCGGACCGGCAGGAAACCAGCAGCGGATTATCCGGATCACCGAATTTTTTTTCCATCAACGATTCCACCCGGGCCAGGGCGTTTTCTACTTCTTTGTCAAGGGAGGGAGGATATTGCCCGTCGGATTTAAAATACGCCGTGCAGGCTTCGGTTGTAATGGTAAATCCGGCGGGAACCGGCAGCCCCAGACGGGCCATTTCCGCCAAACCCGCGCCTTTGCCGCCCAGCAATTCCTTTTGTAAGCCGTTGCCTTCCGCGGTTCCATTCCCAAATGTGTATACGAGCTTTGTCATCGCCTCAGCTTTCCTTTCTTTGTTAGTTTCTAATATTTTTTATAAATACAACAAGATATAATTCCCTTTTGAAAGCATTGCATGATAGATATCATATTCCAAGTGCAACATATGCATATCTATCAAAAATATTAAAAAATTTCTATAAGATAAATTAGAAATTCAGGTCAAGGAAAATTTCCGGGAAGTGTCTTGTAAGGTGTTTTAATCGGGTATTTTTGGTGACAAAAAATTGTTGCGCCTTGACAAATTTTGTCATTTTCAGTCCAAACGAAGAATATTTTATTCCATTAAAAACAATATGGCATAAAAATTTGTAGATGATCCGGTAAGTTAAAATTATTTAAATAAGGCTTGCTAAATGGTATGTAATTTGCTTGATTACTGTTGAAACTAATTTTTTAATAAAGTAATCAAAAACCCAAACAGCAAATGTGCACATTTTAAATGAAAAGGGGGTGAAATAAGACCGCTGACGAAAAAATCATTGTATCATTCATCACAACGACATTTTACGAAAGTTTATTTCATGGCCTGACCTGAAAGACTTAAAAAAACATCAAAGGAGGAAACAACATGCTTCAAAAACTCAGAGGAAACAACTCCAAGGGTTTCACCTTGATCGAACTGATGATCGTTATCGCCATCATCGGCATCCTGGCCGCCATTGCCATCCCCAACTTTATTGCGTATCGTAACAAATCCTTCTGCAGCGCCGCGGAAAGCGATGCCAACGCGATTGCAGGAGCACTCTCCGATTATTTCGCTATTCCCACAAGAACGGCGATGCCGGATATTGAAACTGACCTTGGCAATCCGGTAAGCGGAGGGAATGAAGGCGATATCGTTGGCGATGATCCAAATGAAGATATTGAAATCACGGTCGATGATGGAAGTGGTCGATGCCCGGATGATTATCAGGAAGCGATGAATAAAACTAGAAATCCGAGAGGCTATTGGGACGGCAGCAATACATACGTTAAGATCCTGAGCGCCAATTGATCTTGATTTCTAATAACATGATGGCATGGCAAAGAAAAACTTGATATGCTTGCCATTTGAAAAAAATTTACACAAAAAGAGGGGGCTTTGCCCCCTCTTTTTATCTTTAAATATTATTAACAACTCAATCCATGAAGAAAAAACAGCCTTCTTATCCGCAGTATATACCTGCCCTGCTGTTGTTGATTCTCATAAGTCTTATCTATTCAAACACTCTTGACTGCTCCTGGCAGCTTGACGATTATCAAAACATCATCACAAATTCTCGTATTCAA
>CAZRES010000131.1:0-8174 GCA_964598885.1 uncultured Desulfobacteraceae bacterium
CCGGAGCCGCCGTTTGCCAGGGGGATGCCGGCCATCATGGCGGCCTGCTGCATTTTCATCCGGGCCATGATGTCGCTTCCTTCCAAATAGGCGCGGGGAAGCCATTCAAAAATCATCTCGATGGATTTAAGGGCGATGGCCTGGTTGATTTCATCGGATCTGGGCGCCATAAACCCGTCAATGGCGTGGGCAAGCGCATCCCCGCCGGTGCCGGCCGTGAGTTCCGGCGGCATGCCGGCCGTGAGCGTCGGATCAAGCAGCGCATAATCCGGCACGAACTCCGGCAGCGCGCCGCCGAGGGGGAGCTTGACGCCATCGGGAAAAGAGATGACCGCGATCCCTGATACTTCCGAACCCGTCCCGCTGGTGGTGGGGATGGCGACCAGTCTGGCTTTGTGACGCAGATTCAGAGGGACCAGGGGGCTTAGGTTTTCAATGTTCACGCTGGGATGTTCATAGAGCAGCCAGGCCGCCTTGGCGGTGTCCATGGCCGATCCCCCGCCCAAGGCAAAGATCAGGTCCGGCTCGTAGCGCTGGATTTGCGCGGCACAATCTTTCACGGTTTCAATGGGTGCGTCGGGTTCGGCTTTGGCCCACATGTCAAACTGGAAGCCGTGGCGTTTTTCATAAGGGCTTTTGATTTTTCGCGCAAACCGCCGGGCATATTCGTCGGTGACGATAAATGCCTTTTTGGATTTGCTTTCCCGGGCGATTAAATCCACGGCATCCGGCAGAAGCTGGGCCTTGTCGAGGAAAAGATTAAAACCGGAAAACACCCGCGGAATGAAAAACGGCTTTGCGATATCCCGGATATATTCCGCCTGAACCATGGGTCCGCCGTAAGTTTTCAGCAAATATTCATGTGTCCAGTACGACATCCCGTCTCCTTTGTCTGAATGATTCATTGCGCGGCCGCATTCTTGTATTGCTGCGTGTTTTGTATTGTCGCGTTATTGCATGACGAAATTGATCGCTCCGCCGAACCACGTGAAGGCGTGGAGTTTTCCTTCGATAGCTACCTTGTGGGTTTGAATGGCGTCTGTAATTCCGGGTTCGCCTTTTTTCATGGCCGCAAAGGCGGTGGCGGCATCGTTCCATACCATGGCCGCGTCAAACCGGTTTAATTCCTTGTCGGCTGAAAATTTGCCGTTTTCAAAGATAAATCGCTTTCCTTTTTTCCCGTCACTGGTCTTGATGACGATTTTGCACTCATGGCCCATCAGAAATTTTTTAAAATTTGCATCGCTATTGGAGGCTTTTTTGAATTTTGATGACAAGATCGCAAGAAGCAGCAGAAATCTCATGATTTACTCCTTATGGCCCGGCGGTTGTTCCCAACAGTTTTTTCGGCAAGACGATCAAATTATTTTTTCATCTTATTCGAACTGGCGTTTAAAATCGACAAATTCTTTTTCGATGACCGTGATTTGTTTTTCCAGTTCATTGATCCGATCAATCATGGTTTCCAAAGCGAAGATGCGTCGTTCAAGATCGGTAATACGTTCCGCCTGTTTCCTGCCGTCAGCATCCCTGGTCTTCCCTGAAGTCTCCGCCTCATCCGTATCCAGCGATTCTCCGCCGGCGGTCAGCAGAAACGCTTCCGCTGGATCAATATCGCCGAACACGTGCGCGAACCGGTTTTCCTTGTGGCCCGGCCGGCGGGGCAATTCTGTGACAAAAATCCCCCGTTCGGGAGCCATGAGTTTGCCGATGATATGTTCCACTTCGGCGGTGCCGTGAAATTCGAACATCCGGGAGCATCTGGTCCGCAGTTCTCCCAGAGTCTGCGGTCCGCGCAACATCAGTTCGCAGAGCACGGCCATTTCCTGAAGGGAAAATTCAGCGATCTCCTTGAGGTTGTGCTCATATTTGGCAACCCGGCTGCCCGCGGTCCGCACCTGCCAGACCAGATGATCATTGCGCAGGCGCTGGAGAGCATCCAGCACTTCGCTTTCACTCAGGTCCATGACCGGATCACGGTTGGATTTCTGATTGCAGCCGAGGATCAGGGCGTTAAGACTCAGCGGATAATAATCCGGCGTGGTCATCTGCTTTTCTATCAAAACGCCCAAGATCCGGATTTCAAGCGGTGCTCGGTTCATATTCATCTGTGGTCTCCCTGTATGGCTTGTTGTCTAAGCAGCATATCATTTTTTTCTTTGTAAAGGGGGGAAATTACGAGTGCTGATATTATAGTGAAAACAGGTCTTGACGATCCGATTTCCGATAGGATATGAACCGGTATTTTAAATTTGTATGCTGTGAGGTTTGTTGTTGATGCCCGCCATATCCGTTACTACCAAACTGCCGTGGAACCCGGAAAGTCAGCCCCTGATGCTGGCCCCGATGCAGGGCCTCACCAATCGGGCCTTGCGCGCCCTTTTTATCGAGCAGGTAAGACCGGACGCGGTCTTTACGGAATTTGTCCGGGTCAAGGCCAGCGCCAGAAAAAATATCGCCGTAAACGACCGCAAGGAAGTGGCCAGCGCCCAGGGCGGCGTCCCGCTGGTGGTCCAGTTGATCGGTAACAATACCAACGCCCTGCTCACCGCGGCCGATACCGTTCAGGCGCTTGGGGCAAAACATCTCAATATCAACCTCGGCTGCCCCTTCGGCCGGATGACCGGAAATACCGCCGGCGGCGCCCTGCTTCGAGACCCTGCCGGCCTGGCGAGGATGCTTGACCGGCTGCGCCGGGAAATAACGGGAAGCTTTTCCGTCAAGGTGCGTTCCGGGTTTGCAGACCCGGCCGAGATTTTTTCGCTGCTCGGGCTGTTTGCCGACAGCGGGATCGATTTTCTTGTATTGCATCCCCGTACTGTGCAGCAGCGCTACGACGGTCAGGCGGATCATGGCGTTACCGCTGAAGTTGTCCGGAAAACACCGCTGCCGGTCATCGCCAACGGGGATATTTTCAGCGAGCGGGTCGGCCGGCGGGTCCTGACGGAAACCGGCGCGGCCGGTCTGATGCTGGGCCGGGGGGCTATTGCCGATCCCCTGCTTTTTGAACGTCTCCGGGGTCGTCGCGCTGCTGAATCAATGCCTGCCGACAAGATTGCCGAACTCCGGGAGTATATGCGAGAACTGCTGGGCCGCTATCAGGATCTTTTTTGCGGAGAACAACAGATTCTCTGCAAAATGAAGAAAGTTCTCGGCTATGTGCACGCACCTGAGGTGCTGCCCCTGGCTCAGCAACTCAAGCGATGCAAGAATATCGCCAGCTTTCGGGAGCTGATCGCCGTATCATAAACCACGGGCGCCGGGTCGATACAGTCGGCCGCCACTACTCCGGTTTTGCGATTCAAACGGAGAATGCATCCGATTTCAGGCCACGAATGGATTGCAAGGATTGGCGTCTAATCCTGCAAGCGCTCATATCCCGGATCCGGGGGTAGATCCGATCGACGGGCTGCGGCAACGGCCAGTTGGTCGCAGCGCTCGTTTTCGATGTTTCCGGCGTGGCCTTTCACCCAGATCAAATTCACGTCGTGGAACTCGAGCAGGTCCAGCAGCGTGTTCCACAGGTCCGGGTTTTTCGCGGGAGCGCCGTCATATTTGACCCATCCCCGGGCCTGCCATTTTTTTGCCCAGCCTTTTGTAATCGCGTCCACCACGTATTTTGAATCACTGTAAACGCGGACCCGCGACGGCGTTTTCAGGGATGCCAGCCCCTGGATGATGGCCGTCAGTTCCATACGGTTGTTGGTGGTCATCCGGTATCCGCCGGAAAGTTCGATGCGGTTTTCGCCGCAAAGAATCACGGTTCCATATCCGCCGGGCCCCGGGTTGCCGGTGCACGCGCCGTCCGTATACATGATGACCTCCTCTGAGCGTTCGGTTGCTGGAGGACAGCCGCGCATATCGGATACGGGAAGCCGGGTTTTGTGAAACGGGAGATCGGCCTGCCGGTTTTTCGGGGGCTGGGAAGGCGTGGTTTTCTTTCGGTCATCCGGGGTGTCGAGCCATTCCCGGGCTTCTTTCAGGGTCGGAAAGCCTTTGAACCGTGCCCGGGGAAAACCCTTGATCTGGGCTTCAGCGCCGGTTTCGCCGAACCATTGGGTATAAATGCCGGGATTCCGGCCCCGGGCAACGGCATAGAATTTCTGGGGCTTTTTCATGGCGTCGGCAAATCGGTTTGTTTAATGCCGGGGATTCCGGAAATGTGTGCGGCATTTTTGTTTTTCGTTCCCATGCTGCTTACTCGATAATGTTGCTTTTACGCAAAAACTTCGTGATATCGGCCTCCCAGACCCGGCGGTCGGGCGGCATGTCGTTATGCCCGCACGCATAGACAGCCATTTCAGCTTGCAAAGAGGCCCTGGACAGGGCCATGCCGTGGTCGATCGGGACAATCTCATCTGTCCGGCCGTGAAGGATCAGGATCGGACGGGGATATGTTTTGACAACAGAAAGGCTGTCAAAGGGGTCCCGCACCAGAAAATCCGGGATCAGATATCGACGGGTAAAGGCGGTTACTCCCGTAAAGGTCGAGACCAGGATCATGGCCGCGGTGTCCCGGCGATCCGCCAGCTGGCAGACCGCGGCCCCGCCAAGGGACCGGCCGAAGAGCACGACGCGGCCGGCATCGATATCCGGCCGCTGCGTCACGGCATCATAAGCCGCCGTAAGGGTTCGCGTGATGGATGCCTGGGTGGGGGTTCCCGATGATCCGCCGTAACCGGGATATTCCACCAGCAGCACGGCCATGCCGAGGCGGGTAAACGGAAGCATTTCAAGTAATCCATACTCCTTGATCTCTGCGTTGCCGTGGCAATAGATGATCAGAGCGGCCGGCCTTTCCGACGTTCCCGGCGCCGGAGGCAACAGCCAGTGTTCGATCTTTTCGTGGTCGTCGCTGGTCCAAAGGGATTCCACGGTGATTTCAGAGATGTCGGGCCGGGATCCCGCGGAGACCAGATTGACGGGAAACAGAATCTGGCGCTGGAGAAAAAACAGGGCGGCGCAGTATGCCGCATACACCAGAACAACCGCGGTGACGACTTTCATGACGTTCCGAACTCTGCCGCGGTTTTTGCCCTTGAAATCAAGGCGGTTTTCCATCGCATGATCCGTTGAACCGATTGCCGGCAGGCGATTTCCATGGCACTGTTGTTGATTAGATGAGACATGATTTGCCCATGAGCGATTTCAATGTCCGGTCCCTGGTGGCAGATCAGGGCAATGTCCACATCAGATGCCAGAACCCGGGAGACGCTGACCCGGATATGGTGATAATTTTTAATGGCCCCCATGTCCAGGTCATCGGTCATGGTGAGCCCGTCAAAGCCCATCCGGCGGCGAAGCAGATCTGACGCGATGGTGGTGGAAAGAGAAGCCGGCCAAAGGGGATCGATCTGACGGTAGCGGATATGGGAGAACATCACGCCGCAGACACCGGCCCGGATGGCTTCCTCAAAAGGAATCAGCTCAAATTGATCCAGGTCTTGGCGGGATAAATCCGATTCGGGCAGGTCCAGGTGGGAATCAAGAGTAGTGCGGCCGATGCCGGGAAAATGTTTGGCCACCGCCAGGATTCCCCGGGATTGAAACGTTTCGATCACTGCTGCTCCCAGTTTTGACACCACGGCCGGGTCCGTTGAAAACATCCGGTTTTCCATGATGCTGGGAAATCCGGGTGGGGCCACATCCATCACCGGAGCCATGTTCATATTGATTCCCATGGCGATCAGGTCTCTGGAAGCGGCCCGGGCGAAATTTTTGGCGTCTTGGATGGTTTTGATGGCCGGATTGCCGGAAAACTCCGGGAAATGAGGGGCTTTGAGCCGCGCCACCACGCCGCCTTCCTGGTCGATGGCGATGAAAAGAGGCGGCAGACGGCAGGCCGCCGCGTAATCCTGGGCTGAGGTACAGAGATCCCGGAGCTGCGGGCGATCGATGATATTGCGGGCAAACAGGATGATGCCGCCCACATGAAGGGTATCAATTAGAAATTTCAGATTGTCATTGAGCGTGGCGCCGTCAAATCCGGCCATGATGCGCTGCCCGGCGAGTTGCCGGGGGCTAAGCGTCGCGATATCGATCATACGGACGGGGATCCCTTTCAAGCCCTGCGGTGAATCATTTTGTGGTTGACCGCAGAATACCGTATTTAACTCATCACGTAAACGGATTTGTCCGCATCTCCCGCTCAATGGTGGAGACCGGCGCCTCGCCGTAATCGTGGCCGGGCCATACCCGTGTTTCCGGGGGCAGGGTATAAAGTTTTTCCCGGATGGATGCGAGGAGCTGCCGCGCGGATCCGCCGGGCAGGTCGGTGCGGCCCACGGCCCCGACAAACAGAGTATCGCCGGTAAACAGGTGTCCGTCGCCGTAAAGGCAGATGGAACCGGGCGTGTGGCCGGGGGTGTGGATGACCCGCAGGCTGGAATTGCCGATCTCGATGATGTCGCTGTCTTCCAGCAGACGAGTGGGCCTGGGCGAGCCTTTCCCGCCCATGAGCCGGGACAGAGCCCGGGAAAGAAGTTTGGTTACTTGTTCGGCATCGGCCCGGTGAATACAGAGCTGGGCGCCTGTGGCCTCGATGAGGGCGGCGTTGGCCGAGGTATGATCGGAATGGCCGTGGGTGTTGATTACGTGAGTAATGGTATAGCCGCCGTCCTGGGCTTGCCTGAGGATTTTTTTTGCGTCAAAGGCCGGATCGATGACCGCGCAGGTCTGTGTGGACGTATCGCCCACGCGGTAGCAGAAATTGGCCATTTGGGGCAGGTACATCGGTTTCACATCCATCAGTGCGTGGCTTTCTCCTTGTCGTTGTTCGCGGATTTTCGGGGTTGATAGGAACAGAGCGGTTCTTCGGCTAAAAAATCACCGGTGGCTTCATAGGCTCTTGCCCGGCATCCGCCGCAGACGGCTTTATATTCGCAGATGCCGCATTTTCCTTTCAGTTGTGAATAATCGCGCAGCGCCAGGAACACCTCGGAATCCCGCCAGATGTCGGCAAAGGAGCGCTGGGTGACGTCTCCGCAGTTAAGATCTAAAAATCCGCAGGGCTGGACAATGCCGGTATGGGAAATAAAGCAGAACCCCGTGCCCCCCAGGCACCCCCGGGTCACGGCATCCAGGCCGTGGGTCTGAAACGTGACGCTTTGGCCCTCGGCGCTGGCCCGCTGCCGAAGGATCCGGTAGTAGTGGGGCGCGCACGTGGCCTTGAGCTGAAGACAGGTCTGGTGACGCTGATCATAGAACCAGTTCAAGGTGGATTCGTATTCCCGGGCGGATATTTCCTGGTCAATAAGGTATTTGCCCCTCCCCGTGGGAACCAGCAGAAAGATATGGTGAGCCACGGCCCCTAACGATTCGGCCAGTTGCATGATCTGCGGGATCTGATCGAGGTTGAGCTTGGTAATGGTGGTGTTGATCTGAAACTCAATGCCCGCGTCTCTGGCGGCCTGAATGCCGCGAAGCGCCCCCTCGTATGCGCCGTCGACCCCGCGAAAGGCATCATGGCTTTCCCGGTCGGCGCCGTCGAGGCTGATGCTGATGCGCTGGATGCCGGATGCGGCCATTTTTTGCGCGGTTTCGGGGGTGATCAGCGTGCCGTTGGGGGCCATGACCATCCGCAGGCCTTTTTGGGTGCCATAGGCGGCGATTTCGAAAATATCATCCCGCAGCAGCGGCTCGCCGCCGGTGAGGATGACGATGGGCCGGCCGATTTCGGCAATCTGATCCATCAGTTTGAAAGATGCTGCTGTGTCGAGTTCCCCTGTATAGGGGCCGCAGGTGGCCGATGCCCGGCAGTGTTTGCAGCTTAAATTGCAGTTCCGGGTGGATTCCCAGGCCACCAGCCGCAGAGACCCGGTTTTGGTTTTGTTGTTTGCTGAATGGGCAGGGGAGTGGGGGGTGTGCGGCGGATGGGCCGGTGGTTCAGATGTCACGATAAATTGGTTCTCCTGTTTGGTTTTTCAAGGGTTGATGAGGCCGTAAAAACCTGTTTTCGCTCCCTGCATCAGTTGTTATGCGTAAATGGTTTTATGCCCGCGCTATTGATTTTCCTGAAGATGCCGGGCCGCGTCCATGGCGAAATAGGTCAGAATCAGGTCCGCGCCGGCCCGTTTGATGGCCGTAAGGGTTTCCATCATCACCTCGGTACCGTTGATCCATTTCATTTTTTCCGCGGCACGAATCATGGCGTATTCGCCGCTGACATTGTAGGC
>CAZRES010000132.1:0-8154 GCA_964598885.1 uncultured Desulfobacteraceae bacterium
CAATGAATCCATGCGGCAATCCCTGCAATGGCGGCAGCGGCTTTATGAGACCACCAGCGGCAAAGAGATTCTGGGGTGCATTCAATGCGGCACGTGCAGTGCGTCGTGTCCTTTGACCGACCAGATGGACTACGCCCCCCGGGAACTGTTTGCCCTGGTCCGTGACGGCGCCTTGGATGAAGTGCTGCGATCCAACACCCCGTGGTTCTGCGTTTCCTGCTATCAGTGCATGGTCAGGTGCCCCCGGGAGATTCCGGTCACGGATATCATGTATACGTTGAAGCAGATGGCAACCCAGGCCGGACTTTTTCCAAAGGGCCATAAGATGCCGGGCCTTTACAAGATTTTCAACCAGGATGTGGCCCGGTATGGCAAAGTCACGGGCTCGATCCTTATGGGCCGCTACGGTTTGCGGCATCCCGTGGACATGGCGTCCAAAACGGGCACCGGTCTGGGGCTGCTCAAAACCCGGCGGTTTGATTTCACCCCGCAGAAAATGGTCGATCCCCGGAAAATCGCCGCTCTGCTGAAACGAAAAGTACGCAAATAAGATGAAATACGGATTTTACCCCGGATGCTCCTATAAATCCGAAGCCGGCTACAAAGAATCGGTCGAGGCGGTCTGCCGGGCGTTGGGAATCGAACTGCGGGAACTGCCGGACTGGAACTGCTGCGGCGCCACCAGCATGATCAGCATGAGCGCTGATAATGCCCATCTTCTCACGGCCCGGGTGTTCGCCCTGGCCTGCAAGGAAGGCTTTGATGCGGTGGTCACCACCTGCAATGCCTGCTACACGGCCCTTCGCAAAACCCGCAAAGTTCTGGAAGCCGATTCCAGGCTGTTTTCCAACATCAACCAGCAGCTTGCCGCCGAAGGGCTGAACATCAATTCACTGCCCACGGTCCGCCATTTGCTGGAAGTGTTTTATCAGGATGTGGATGCCGCGGCCTGGACCGGAAACGCGCCGGCCCGCATTGCCGATATCCCCGTGGCCGCCTATTACGGCTGTCAGCTCACCCGGCCCTGGGGCGACCTGGATCATCCCGAGCGCCCGCAGATGCTCGATGAATTCATCAAACGGCTCGGATACACGGTGGTTGACCATTCCGCCCGAACCCTGTGCTGCGGGGCATCCCATTTTTTTCCTTATCAGGATCAATGCCGAATGCTTGTGGATAAAATCATCGCCGAGTCCCGCCGCAAGGGCGCCCAGGTCATCACCACCCTTTGTCCGCTCTGCCAGCTCAATCTGGATGCCGGTCAGCAGACCCGCCAGGGGCCGCCCGTGCCGGTGCCGTATTTCACCCAGCTCGCCGGTCTGGCCCTGGGGCTCTCGCCGGCCGCCCTTGGTCTCAACAAACTCTTAAACCCCATGGACAGGCTGCTGAAAACAATCCGATGATATACGAAAAACCCAGAATCGGTGTTTATATCTGCCATTGCGGCAACAACATTTCCCCTCGGGTGGATGTCGAGGCCGTGGCCCGATTTGCCGCCGGCCTGGATAACGTGGCCGTGGCCCGGGATTATAAGTTCATGTGCTCCAATCCCGGCCAGGAATTCATTGTCGCCGACATCCGGGAAAAGGGCCTTAACCGGGTGGTGGTGGCCTCATGTTCGCCGCGCATGCACGAGGCCACGTTCCGCAAGGCCTGCGAAAAAGCCGGCATCAGCCCCCATTATTTCCAGATGGCCAATATCCGGGAGCAGACCTCCTGGGTCACCGCGGACAGCGCTCATGCCACCCAGAAGGCAAAGGATCAGGTGGCCGCGGCCGCGGCCCGGGTGGCCGGACATATGGCCCTGGCCAGCCGGGAAGTGGCGGTTCAAAAATCCGTTCTGGTCATCGGCGCCGGCATTGCCGGCATCCAGGCGGCCCTTACGGCAGCCGAAGCGGGCTACGACGTACACCTGGTGGAGCGCGAGCCCTCCATCGGCGGGCACATGGCCAAATTCGACAAGACTTTTCCCACCTTAGACTGCGCGGCCTGCATCATGACCCCCAAAACCGTGGAAGTGGCTCAGAAGGAAAACATCCATCTTTATACCTGGAGCGAGGTGGTTTCGGTTGAGGGATTTGTCGGCAACTACAAGGTGCGCATCCGCCGGAAACCCCGCTATATTAACAGGGAAAAATGCACCGGCTGCGGCGTGTGCCAGCAGAAATGCCCGGTCAAGGTGAGCTCCGGGTTCGATGAAGGTCTGACATTCCGCAAGGCCGTCTATTCGCTGTTTCCCCAGGCCGTTCCCAACACGCCGGTGATTGATCCGGATCACTGCATTTATTTTAAAAAAGGCAGGTGCCGGGCCTGCGAGAAATTCTGCGAAGCCGGGGCCATTGATTTCAATCAGGCCGAAGAAGTTGTTGATATCACGGTGGGCGCCGTGATCGCGGCAACGGGATTTCAGGCATTTGATCCCTCGCCCCTGACAGCCTACGGCTACGGCATTTTTCCGGAAGTCTACACCAGCCTGGAGTTTGAGCGGTTAAACAACGCCACCGGTCCCACTGCCGGCAAGATCCTGATGAAAAACGGACAGCCGCCCCAAAAGGTGGCCATCGTGCACTGTGTGGGCTCCCGGGATCGAAATTACCGGAAATACTGCTCCCGGGTCTGCTGCATGTATTCCATGAAATTCGCCCACCTGGTGCGGGAAAAAACCGGGGCCGAAGTCTGGGAATTCTACATCGACATGCGCTCCCCCGGCAAGCTCTACGAGGAATTCTACAATCGGGTCCAGGAGGAAGGGGTGCACATGGTTCGGGGCCGGGTGGCCCAGGTCACCGATATTCCGGATCATCCCGACGATGCCGGCCGCCTGACAGTGGCGGCGGAAAACACGCTGACCCGCCGGGTGCTGCGGGTGCCCGTGGACATGGTGATCCTGAGCGTGGGCCTGGAGCCGGCCGCGGGTTCGGATGCCGTGAGCCGGATGCTGGGCATTCAGCGCGACGCCGACGGTTGGTACAATGAACTCCACGCCAAACTGGCGCCGGTAAAGACCGCTGCCTCCGGTATTTTTCTGGCCGGGTGCTGCCAGGGACCCAAGGATATTCCCGATACCGTGGCCCAGGCATCGGCCGCGGCCGGAGAGGCGGTTTCCCTGCTTGCCAAAGGCACGGTGCGGACCCTGGCGGAGATATCCTGTATTGATCCGGACCGGTGTTCCGGGTGCCGGATCTGCGTGGATATGTGCGCGTATTCGGCCATCTCCTTTGACGAGGGCGCGGGCGTGGCCGTGGTCAACGACGCCCTGTGCCAGGGATGCGGAAGCTGCGCGGCGGCCTGTCCCAGCAGCGCGGCCGGGGTCCGGCATTTCAATGATGGCCAGATTATGGCGGAGCTCGAGGCCCTGGCATAAGAAAAATGGATTGATAAAAGAAGAAGGTTTCAATCATGAACGCGTTTGAACCGAAAATCATCGCCATGGTCTGCAACTGGTGCACATATACGGCCGCGGACCTGGCCGGCACGTCCCGGCTGATGTATCCCCACAACGTCCGGATCATCCGGCTGATGTGCACGGGCATGCTGGATGCCAAGTACGTGCTGAAGGCTTTTCTGGAAGGAGCCGACGGTGTGTTTATCGGCGGATGCCATCCCGGGGACTGCCATTATATCAACGGCAACCTCAAGGCGGCCCGCCGGATTCCCGGCATCGCGGCCATTCTCGAACAGTTCGGTTTCGTTTCCGAACGGCTGGAACTCCAATGGATCGGCGCCAGCGAAGGCCCGGAATTTCAGGAACACATCACCCGTTTTGTGGAAGCCGTACGAGCCCTTGGCCCGAGTCAGGCTGCAACCACCATGATTTTATAGATTTTATGGAAAAGAATTCCGCCATGACCGTCTTTGATCTCAAAACCGACAAAAATCCGGCATCCGCCGTCAGCGCGTTTTTGGGCCGGATGCTTTCCGAATCCCTGGCCGACGCGGTGCTGGTTTCGGCCCGGACCCCGCATTCGCCGCTGCCCATGCCGGCGGTGATCACTGATCCGGGCCAAATCGAGGCGGCCGATCCTCTGGCACCGGCCGCGCCCTTTAACACGGCCCGCCAGGCTGTATCCATTCTCCGAAACGAATCAGGACGCAAATCCGTCCTGGTGCTCCGGCCCTGTGAAATCCGGGCGCTGGTGGAACTGGTCAAACTGAAACAGGCCGTGCTTGCCGATACCCTTATTATCGGCATGGAGTGTCTGGGGAGAATGGAAAATCCGGCGTACCTGGAAAAGATCGCGGAAAACCCGGATCTCACGGCCGCGTTTTACCGCGATTCCGGGCTTCAGGAAGCGGTCTGTAGGTCGTGTCGCATTTGCACCCGGTTTTTGCCCCAGGGGGCCGATATCGCCATCCGCGTCATCGGGGAGTCCACCGATGAACAGATCGGCATTGTGCCGCAAACCCCGGCCGGCGAAGAGCTTCTGGGCCAGCTCGGCCTGTCGGAAGGCGCCGCCCCTCTCGGGCGAGACGATGCCGTCCGGAACATGCGCGAGCGCCGGGAACAGGAGCGGGAGCAGGCGTTTCTGGAAACCGCCGGAAAAACCGATACCATTGAAAAATTCCAGAAATACGTGGCCGAATGCCTCAACTGCCACAACTGCCGGGTGGCATGCCCGGTCTGCTACTGCCGGGAATGCGTATTTCTCACCGACGTTTTCGCGCATGACCCTCAGGTGCTCATGCGCCGGGCCGCCAAAAAGGGGATGATCAAGCTGCCGGCCGACACCACCATGTTTCATCTGACCCGTATGGCCCACATGGCCCATGCCTGCGTGGCCTGCGGCCATTGCAGCAGCGTCTGCCCCAGCCATATTCCCGTGGCCGATATTTTTATCAAGGTGGCAGACGAAGTGCAGAAGCGTTATGGCTACGAGCCCGGCAGGGACCTTGAAGAGCCCATGCCGCTGATGGTGTATGACAATGCTTCCGATACGTAAGGAATAAAAATCAAACCACGGAAAGCAGAGAAATGGGAGACGAAATTAACACGGTAAATGGCGAGAGTGAACCGGCCGTTGTTGTTATCGGCGCGGGAATCGCCGGAATGCACGCGGCCCTGGAGCTTGCGGAACACGGTTATCGGGTGGTGCTGGTGGAAAAAGCAGCGGCCGTTGGCGGGCTGCTTTCGCGGCTGGATCACCAGTTTCCCGACGACGGCTGCGGCATGTGCCGTATCCTGCCCATGATTGACCGGGACACGTACCGGCAGGGATGTCTGCGAAAAGGCCTGGACCACGACCGGATCACCGTCTTGACCAGCACCGAGGTGACCGCTGTTGACGGCGCCCCCGGAAATTTGAGCGTCACGCTCGTTCAGAAACCGACCGGGGTCGATCCGGCCCGCTCGAGTTTATGCGGGGCCTGCATGGATGCCTGTCCGGTGGAAGTGCCGGACCCGTTCAATGACGGTCTCGGCCGCCGCAAAGCCATGTATTCACCCTCGCCGCATCAGGCCGACCGCATGACGCCGGTGATCGATTTTGAATCCTGCATCCGCTGCAACGCTTGCGCTGAAATCTGCCCGGAAGACGCGGTACATCTTGATGCCGAACCGGAAACCCGGGTGCTTGATCAGGTTGCCGGCGTGATTTTCGCGCCGGGTGCGGGTCTGTTTGACCCGACGCCAATCGATGTTTACGGATACGGCGTTCTGCCGGACGTGGTCACGGCCCTGTCCTTTGAGCGCATGCTTTCGGGAAGCGGCCCGCTTTCCGGCAGGCCGGCCCGGCCCTCGGATGGCGGGCCCATCCGGAAAATCGCATGGATTCAGTGCGTGGGATCGCGCAATATCATGCTCGGGGCCGATCACTGCTCATCGGCGTGCTGCATGTTTGCCGTCAAGGAGGCTGTAATGGCCCATGAAAAAATCAGCGGCCCCCTGGAGACTGCGATTTTTTATATGGACATGCGGACGTACGGACGGGATTTTCAGCGCTACCGGGACCGGGCGGAAAAAGAAACCGGTGTGCGGTTTGTCCGGTGCCGGATTCACAGCATTGAACCCGCCGACGGCGAAGGGGGCGTCCGGATAACGTATATCGACGGGACCGGCGATTTGGCCGAAGAAACGTTTGATCTGGCGGTGCTTTCCACGGGCCGGACAGCGGGGCACAGCCCGCCGGAGTTTGCCGGTCGGGAAGGGGTTTACCCGCTCGATACCATTCCCGGTTTAACCGATATCGCGGCATCCATTCTTGCCGCCGGCGGCGCGGCCGGCCGGTTTCTCCGGCAAAATCGAAATAAGAGGGTATTTGACGACAAGGCGGCTTTGGCGGCAGCGGACCAAAGGCAGGAAGCGGCTGTCGCATTAAACAAAAAGCCGGTCTTTCATCTGGTGTTTTACGCAATTCCGGAAGCATTGCTCCCGGAGGCTGATGTTGAAATGTTCAAGAACGCCCTGGAAAAAGCCATGCCCTCCATGGCAGTCACCCGTATGCCGGATATGGCCGATGAAAAGGCGTTTGAAGAAAATATCGCCAAAATCCGGGGGTCCAATGTCAACCGGCTGATCATCGCCACGTCCGCGCCTCATCTGACACGGATTTCCCAATGGAGCAAATGGCTCGGTCTCATCCCCTCGTTGATCCGGGTCGTGGATATCCGTCCTTTTTCGGCCGGGGAGAGGGCCGGGCTTCATGTTTCGGAATTGATCGCTGCGATTGAAATGGAGGTCAACCGTCTGCGGCCCCGCACCGCCGGCGTTTCCCCTGGCCGTGTCGTGAAGCAAAACGCTCTGGTGGTGGGAGCCGGGCCCGCCGGTTTGAGCGCGGCCGTGGCTCTTGGGGACCTTGGCATCCGCGTGGCCGTAGTGGAAAAATCCGACCGGCCCGGCGGCAACGCGGCCCGCATTCATGCCCCGGAAGTCAAGGATGCGGTGACGGCGCTGGTTCATCGCGCGAGTCAGCATCCCTTGATTCAGATCTATTGCCAGGCATCCGTGGTTGCTCATCAGGGCCTGCCCGGAAAGTTTACCGCGGAAATCGCTCTTGCCGACGGCCGAAAAGAGGTTATCACCCACGGGGCCGCCGTGCTGGCGGCCGGCGGGCATATGGCTGAAACCAACGCTTACGGCATGGGCTCCCATATAAACCTGATCAGCCAGTTTGAACTGGAAAAACGGCTTTTTGCGCCGGAAGGCGCTTTTGATCCGCCGGATTCGATTGTGATGATCCAGTGCGCGGGGTCCCGGGAGGAGCCGAACAATTACTGCAGCCGGATCTGCTGCGCCAAGGCCCTTTCAAACGCCCTGCTGCTGAAAAAACAGCGCCCGGACATCCAGATATGGGTTTTTTACAGAGACATCATGACCTATGGAGATCTGGAAAAAATGTACACCGAGGCCCGGGCCGCGGGCGTGTTTTTTATTCCCTTTGAACCGGACCAGCCGCCCCTGGTGGAGCCGGCGGACGATAAACTTGTCGTTTCCGGCCGTGACCCGATAATGGACGAGGACATCAGGCTCACGCCGGACTTGGTGGCCCTGTCCACGGGCGTGATCCCGGCCCCCGCCGATGATCTGGCCCGGGTGTTCGCCATCCGGATCACCCGGGACGGTTTTATCCAGGAGGCCGACGCTAAATGGCGGCCCGTGGACACCGGCCGGGAAGGAATTTTTGTGGCCGGGCTCTGCCGGGCCCCGGCCAATGCCAAAGAAGCCATGGCCGAAGGCGAGGCTGCCGCCTACCGTGCCTACCGCATCCTCGGCCGCCACCGCATCGGGGATCAGCGGCAATCCGCCCGGGTCCGGCATGCCATTTGTTCCCAGTGCGAACTGTGCATTGAGATCTGTCTTTACGGAGCCAGGTACATTGATTTACGGGAAAAGAAAGTCATGGTGGATGCCGCGGCCTGTCAGGGGTGCGGAGCCTGCGCGGCCGTTTGCCCCAACAGCGCCTCGGTGCTGACCGATTATGAGGACAGCGGCATTCTGGACGCCATCGAAGCCGCGCTTTAAGGAATAAAAAAGTAAAAGTGACACTATAATTATGACCATCACCAACAGAACGCATTCCGAGATCATCCAAAAAACTCCGTTGCGGCCGATAGGCAGCAGTACGGACATATGCCTGGCCTGCGGGACCTGCGCGGCCGGATGTCCCATCACCGGCGTCAGCGGATTTGATCCCCGCAAAATCGTCCGCATGGTTCTGC
>CAZRES010000133.1:0-8123 GCA_964598885.1 uncultured Desulfobacteraceae bacterium
TTGTATTTGCGCCAGAGGCGCTGGGCTGACAGGGAAATGGGGGTCAGCGGATTTTTGACCTCATGGGCGATGCGCCGCGCCACCTCGCGCCAGGCCGCCATGCGCTGAGCTTTTTCCAGTTCGGTCATGTCGTCGAATACCATGACCAGGCCGATCTGTCGGCCGGTATCGTCTTTTAATGCATTGAAATTGACCATAAAAAGCCGCGGTTTGCCGGAAACGGTCATTCGAAGAGTTTTTAGCAGGCTTTCTTCGCGTTTTTTCCAGAAACGGTCGTAAATCTCTTCAGCCAGATCGGCGTGCTGATTTTCCAGAATGTGTTTGTAGCTTCTTTTAATGATATCGGCGGCCCGCAGATTCAGCATTTTTTCCGCGGAGTGGTTGATGGTGGTCACCAGGCCCTGGGCATCGATGGAAACGACGCCGGTGGACACGTTGTCCAGCACGATTTCCATGTATCGCCGTCTTTCCTCGATCTCGATATTCTGATCAAACAGTTTGCGGGTATAAAGCTCCAGTTCCTTGCGACTGTACCGCAGGTCCCGGGTCATTTTATTGAAAGAATCGACCAGGGTTTTGATTTCATCATCGGCCGCCACATTGATATGGTAGGTCAGGTCCCCGCCGGCCACCCGCCGGGTCCCTTCGGCCAGTTCCATGATGGGAACCGTGACCCGCCGGGAGAGATACATGCCGAACCATACCGCGCAAAAAACCACCAGCAGGGCCACGATGGTCAGGGTGATATAATAGGCCAGGCGGATGGGATCTTTGAGCATTTTGGTCTGCTGGTATTCTTCGAACCCCCGGGTGATGGAATCGAGATTCCGGACCAGATCCGGAGGCAGCAGTACGGAAATGACGATAAAACCCACAGCCTCATCGGCGGTTGCTCCGAAGGGAATGGCCGCGATATTGCGAACCATTTCTCCGGCGGCGGTGTTTTCGGAAACCGACCATGTGTCCGTATTTGTTTTAATGCCCCTTGTCAGCATGGCCGCATTGACGGGTTCGACGAGATCCGCCGGAAGGGAGGGGTCTACGGAGAAGGCACGTCTTTTGGCCCTGACATCATAGACTTCAACGACATTGAGATTAAAAGCGCGCTGCACCACTTGCACGTAGCTTGAAAGTTCCTTTTCATTGTTCGTTGACAGCAGATCCCGCGTGACCACCTGATACGCTGCCTTGTCCAGAAAAAAGGTGTTGTTGTCCTCTACGAGCTTATAGATATTTTTGCCCACGGCCAGCGCATTGGTCAGGGACTGATCAACAGGAATCCGGAACCAGAATTCGATGCTCGACGTGATAAAATGCAGTGAGAACGCAAACAGTACAATGGTGGGCAGAAGGGTCAGGGAAATAAATGCGGCGACCAGTTTGGTGCGCAGCCGGCTTCCCTCCACCTTGCGTCGCCGCTCGTAAATCACCTTGACGATATTTCTTAAAACAAGAAAAATCAGCAGGATGATCAACAGCAGATTGATATTGATGAGAATAAATATCAGGATGCTGTTGGACACGGGCAGGTTGCTGTCGAATCGCAGGCCTTTGAGTATGAGATAAGAGAGCAGAACGATGGCCGCGATCACGATGCCGGCAAGAATATATTCCCGCCGTCGGCGAGGATCGGTATCGGGAAGCGGATCCGTCGATTTTTTGTATCTGTTATTTTTCATCCGGAAAAATATCATGCATGGGGGTTTATAAAGGAGAAGAGATCGTCACGGTCAGTAAATAAACCGGTAATAATGCCAGTCGCTTTCAAAATCCCATAATGACATGAAAAAAAAGATGTAACTTAAAAAGGGAAGCGTTGCTTTGTCAAGCATCACCTTGGATCGGATGACGTATCGCTCCCCCTTTTGCAGATGGGAGAGGGGGAGCAGCCTCATATTTTTGATTTCCGTCATCCATTTCCTGGCTTCGGCATAAGCATCCGTGGTCAGGGATTGATCGTCTTCCCAGGAGCGCCGGACCGTGTAATCGTTTTTCATGGCATTGTATTTCAGCGTGTGGGTGACATTGAGTTCAAGAATGGTCTTGCTGCGAAAAACCCCCTTATCCTCGCTCAGTTCGATGATAAAGGCGAAGGTGGCCGGCACGCCGCTCTGGACGGCCTCGTCCAGCTTTTTGTCAAAGGCCCCTTCCACCGTTAAAAAAAGCACCAGATCGTCCTGCCGGCTGTCTACAAGAAGGTCCGATATGTTAACGGTTTGTGCGGAAACGGAATATGGCCACGAAAGCAGCGTTCCGCACAGCAATAAAATAAAAATGATGCATCGGCATGCCCCGTTCATGGATTGTCGGACTCCCCTGGATGTGGTTTATCCCGGTTATGGAAGGATGGGGATGGCAAAATGGTTTTCCTGGGCAGGGGCATGGCTTCCAATTCCGTGAGCGAACGCGTCTCCCAGGCGGTTTTTTCATTAAAAAATATCTGGAGGAATTCGTGGTTAAAAAGGTGCCCGGACTTATGCAGTACCAGATGTCCCAGAATGGGCATGCCCAGCAGCGAAAAATCCCCGATGCAATCCAGAATCTTATGACGCACGAATTCATCGGGATAGCGGAGTCCGCTATCATTGATGATTCCGTTTTCATCCAGGATAACGGCGTTTTCAAGGGATCCTCCCTTGCCGAGCCCATAAAATTTCAAATACTCCAGCTCCTGAAGGAAACCAAAGGTCCTGGCCTTTGATATTTCCTCTTCAAATGTTTCCTCGGTGAGTTCCACGGAAAGGGTCTGGGTATTAATAGCCGGATGGTCAAATACAATGGTGCAGGTGATGTTAAAGGCCGGGGCCGGATAAAGAGAAACGGATTTATCGGATTTTTCAAGCGTTATGGGAGATTTTACCACAAAATAAATCCGCGGGGCGTCTTGTTCGATGATGCCGATTTTACGGATGGCCGTGGTAAAGATACCGGCGCTGCCGTCCATGATGGGGGCTTCATAATCATCAAGTTCTGCTACGGCGTTGTCGATGCCCAGGCCCGCAAGGCAGGCCATGACGTGTTCCACCGTGGATACGATGCAGCCGTTTTCTCCGATAACGGTGGCCAGGCTCGTGTCCACCACGCGGTTGAAATGGGCCCGGATATAGGGTTTTGCCGGAAGATCCACCCGCCGGAAGCGGATGCCGGAATTGGGCGGGGCGGGGCGGATAGTCAAATGAACCTGTTTCCCGGAATGAACCCCCGGGCCGTTGAAGTGCACCGGGCCGCCCAGCGTCCGCTGCCTGTAAGCCATCACCATATTGTTTATTTTCCTTGCTATATTGCTGTTTGCTCGCGGCCATATGATAGAGCATTATTTTTTTTCGATATATACGATCCTGGTGGAAAAAGCAATCCGAAGGTCATGTTTTTATGCCGCATTTTTGAGAAATCCGGAAATCCGGTTGTTCTTTACTCTCTGCTTTGGTATAGGCAGACATTGGCGAAAAAAGGTCTGAAGTTTTTATGTTGGCATATGTTGAGGAATCAGCGTGCTCTCCAAAGTGCTATCCAGCGCGGTCATCGGGATTGACGCCTGCCTGGTGGAAGTCGAGGTCGATATTGCCTTCGGCCTGCCTTCCTACACAACGGTAGGCCTGCCCGAAATATCAGTGAAAGAAAGCAAGGAGCGGGTTAAAGCCGCCATTGTCAACAGCGGCTATACGTTTCCGGATGACCGGATCACCGTGAACCTGGCCCCGGCCCACATGCGAAAAATCGGGACGGGGTTTGATCTTCCCATTGCCATCGGCATATTGTCGGCCGCCGGTGTGGTTTCCCCGGAGGTACTGGAAAAGCGGCTGGTGCTGGGAGAACTTTCGCTGGACGGCCGGGTCAAGCCGGTAAACGGATCCCTGCCCATGGCCCTGGCAGCCAGGGAGGCCGGACATCGACAGATCCTTGTTCCCCATGAAAACCGGCGGGAGGCCGCGGTGGTTGAAGAAATCTCGGTGATTCCCATTCAAACTCTGTCGGAAGCCGTTGATTTTATCCGCGGGATACGGGAAATAACGCCGGAACGATTTGATTCCGACACCCTGCTTGCGGAGAATGACGCCAACTGCCCTGATTTTTCCGAAGTGGCCGGCCAGGAGCATGTGAAGCGGGCATTGGAAGTCGCCGCGGCCGGCGGACATAACCTGCTGATGGGCGGGCCGCCGGGATCAGGCAAAACCATGATGGCCCGGCGTTTTGCGGGGATACTGCCGGATCTGACATTTGAGGAATCCCTGGAAACCACCAAAATTTTCAGCGTGGCCGGCCTTCTTGAAAAGGACCAGGCTCTGGTGACGCGGCGGCCGTTTCGGTCCCCCCATCACACCATATCGGACGCGGGGATGATCGGCGGGGGAAATATCCCCAGGCCGGGGGAAATCAGCCTGGCCCATAATGGGGTATTGTTTCTGGATGAGCTGCCGGAATTTAAAAGACCGGTTCTCGAAGCTCTCCGCCAGCCGTTGGAGGATCGAAACGTCACCATTTCCCGGGCCGCCATGCGCATCACGTATCCATCCCATTTTATGCTGGTGGCTGCTATGAACCCGTGTCCATGCGGCTATTTTGCCGATCCGAAAACACCCTGCCGCTGCAGTCATTATCAGCTTCAAAAGTACAGGGAGCGGATTTCCGGTCCCCTTCTGGATCGCATCGATATTCATGTGGATGTGCCGCGCGTGGCCTACGGCGACTTGCGTGATCCCCGGCCGAAAGAGTCTTCCCGGTGCATCAGGAGCCGTGTGGCAGCCGCCCGGAAAATTCAGACGACGCGCTTTCAAAAAACCGGCATTTATGCCAACGCGGGCATGAAAAACCGTCATATCAAACAATTTTGTTCTATCGACGGCGAATCCGACTACCTCCTTCAGGCCGCCATCGACACTCTGGGCCTTTCGGCCCGGGCCTACAACCGTATTTTAAAAATTGCGCGTACCATCGCCGACTTGGCCGGAGAGGCGAATATTCGTTCCCCCCATGTGGCCGAAGCGATTCAATACCGCAGTCTGGATCGAACATCGTGAAAAAGGAGAGCGTTTCCGTCGCGGCGTCTTTAAAGGCTGAAGTTCATGCCCCGCCCTTATGCTTCGATGAGGCATGGGCGGAAATCGACTTGTCCGCCATAGAACATAATATTAGGGCGTTTCGTCGGATTCTGGCGCCCGGATGCCGTCTGATGGCGGCTGTCAAGGCCAATGCCTACGGTCACGGTCTTTTCGAAGTCTCCGCCCGGGCGCTGGCCGCCGGTGCAGACGCTTTGGGCGTCGCGCGTTTGTCCGAAGCCGCGCAACTGAGGGAAGCCGGTATCGCGGCGCCGGTGCTTATTTTCGGTTATACGCCCGCCTCGGGCGCCGGCCAGCTATTACGGTATGATCTCACCCAGTCGGTCTATAATCTGGAAACCGCCCGCCGGCTGTCGGAGGCGGCAGAAGCGTTAGGGGGAAAGGCGCGGGCGCATTTAAAGATCGACACCGGTATGGGGCGCCTGGGGGTCCTGGCCGTGGGTTCGACTCCGTCTTGCACGGCCGACGGAATCGCGGCGAACGGGCTGGAAGAAGCGGCGGCGATTTGCGCGCTGCCCGGCATCCAGGTAGAAGGCGTTTATACCCACTTTGCCACGGCCGATGAGACCGATAAACATTTTGCTGTTAATCAACTGATGCTTTTTCATCGGTTTATAGAAGCATTGAAGGCAAGGGGAATCGAATTTACCGTCCGGCATGCGGCCAACAGCGCGGCCACTATTGATATGCCCGAGACGCATATGGATATGGTCCGCCCCGGGATTTCCGTCTATGGGATTTATCCATCGGAGATGGTTGACCGCTCCCGCGTTTTTTTGAAACCAGCCATGACCTTAAAAACGCGGGTTATTCATCTTAAACGGGTTGAAGCCGGTTTTCCGGTGAGCTATGGCGGTGATGCGGTCACCTCGCGGCCGACCTTGATCGCCACCGTCGCCATCGGATATGGCGACGGATATCGCCGCCTGCTTTCCCGAAACGGCCGGATGCTGATCCGGGGGAAAAGCGCGCCGGTCATTGGCCGGGTCTGCATGGATCAGACCATGCTGGATGCAACCGATATTCCCGAAATCCGTATCGGAGATGAAGTTGTAGTAATCGGCACCCAGGGAGATGTAACTGTGAGCGCGGATGAAGTCGCCGGAAAATGTCATACTATCGGTTATGAAATCGTCAGCGCCGTAACCGAACGGGTCGCCCGTGTCTATCTCGATTGATTCTGGACAGTTGCGTCGGTACTTCTTGCATCATTGACTCAAAACGGCATGGAACGCAACCCGGGCAGAATGTAACCGGTTTACTGACGATCCCCTGGAAATATCCCGGATAATGATAAGTGTTTTTTAAACCGGGAGATAAGGACAAAAATTCTTGACAAGAATTATAGCGGGTGCTAATCAATTTCTCTTATGTGTAAAAAAATTATGTATAATTATAATATATTGAATTTATAAAGAGATATATTTTTAACGGATACCGGCAGAATTATGGTGGAGAGAGTCCGCCTCGATTATCATGTTTTGAATGATTCATTTATTGCGGTCAGCGAGAAAGGAGGTGCGCCAGGCGATCAGAAAATTACATAGCCCGATCGACAAAGTGGAGCAAACGTTCACTTTCAATTAAACGAAAAATTTTAGGAGGTAGATAATGCCGAGTTTTGTAATTACAGAGAAATGTGACGGGTGCAAGGGCGGCGAAAAAACAGCCTGTATGTATATTTGCCCCAATGATCTGATGGTGCTCGATCCCAATTTGATGAAGGCTTACAATCAGGAGCCGGATCAGTGCTGGGAATGTTTTTCCTGCGTAAAAATCTGCCCGACCCAGGCAATTGAAGTGCGTGGCTATGCGGACTTTGTTCCCTTGGGAAGCAGCATCATGCCCATGATGGGTACCGAAGATGTCATGTGGACCTGCAAGTTCCGCAACGGCGTCATCAAACGTTTCAAGTTCCCCATCCGGACCACTCCCGAAGGCACCGCCAATGCTTACAAGGATCTTCAGGGAAAAGATCTCGACAGCGGCCTGCTTTCCACCGAGGAAGCCGACGGCTACCAGATCCCGAAACCCCAGGAAACCGTGTAGGTTGTGGCGGATGCATGAAAAGATGTACGAATCTGATAGAATAAAATATTCCGAATTACATCAACAAGGAGGGAAATAATATGGCATTACCGAACAAACCCAAGGGGGAACTCAAGGCGGTAAGAGATCCGCAGGTTGAAGAGCGGGAAGTCGATATCCTGATCGTGGGCGGCGGCATGGCAGCCTGCGGTACGGCGTTTGAAGTCAAGAAATGGGCGAGCCCGGACACCAAAATCCTTCTGGTGGATAAAGCCGC
This sequence comes from uncultured Desulfobacteraceae bacterium, assembly GCA_964598885.1. Taxonomy (GTDB): domain Bacteria; phylum Desulfobacterota; class Desulfobacteria; order Desulfobacterales; family Desulfosalsimonadaceae; genus SURF-33. Next base: position 7,363 of record CAZRES010000133.1, read on the forward strand.
CATGGAGCGAAGCGGCGCAGTGGCCCAGGGACTTTCGGCCATCAACACCTACATCGGTGAAAACACTGCGGATGACTATGTCCGCATGGTCCGCAACGACCTGATGGGGATTGTCCGTGAAGACCTGATTTTCGACCTGGGCTGCCACGTGGACGATTCCGTTCATCTGTTTGAGGAATGGGGCCTGCCCGTCTGGAAGAAAACCGACGAAGGAAAGAATATGGACGGCAAAAAGGGCCAGTCCATGGGCACCCTGAAAAGCGGCGCCAAGCCGGTCCGTACCGGTAAATGGCAGATCATGATCAACGGCGAATCCTACAAGCGCGTGGTGTCCGAGGCCGCCAAGCTGGCCCTGGGCGAGGACAACATCCTGGAGCGCGTGTTTATCGTCGAACTGCTCAATGACGCCAACAATCCCAAGCAGATCGCCGGCGCCGTCGGTTTTTCCGTACGGGAAAACAAAGTCTATATCATCAAAGCCAAGACAATGATGGTTGCCTGCGGCGGCGCGGTCAATATTTACCAGCCGCGGTCGGTGGGCGAAGGCAAGGGCCGCGCCTGGTATCCGGTATGGAACTCCGGCTCTACTTATACGATGGCTCTGCGCGCCGGCGCGGAACTTTCCATGATGGAAAACCGTTTCACCCCGGCTCGTTTTAAAGATGGATACGGTCCTGTGGGCGCCTGGTTCCTCCTGTTCAAAGCCAAAGCCTTAAACGGTCTGGGCGAAAATTTTGCCGCCGGCGATGCCGCCAAGCAAG
>CAZRES010000134.1:0-3073 GCA_964598885.1 uncultured Desulfobacteraceae bacterium
CCGTCCGGAATGTCTGATTTCCCGCTGATGATTCGACAGGAAAACATCATCGGGTCATGAGTCCATTGGTCGGGAACTAAAGGAGGTTTTCGTTGAAAGAAGCCATGTTTTACCACCCCGCCGCCGAGGGCAAAGTTGACTGCTTTCTTTGCCATCACCAGTGCACCATCAAAGAAGGCCGTACGGGAATTTGCGGCGTGCGGAAAAACATAGACGGCAAGCTCTACAGTCTGGTATACGGCGCTGTGATCGCGGCGAATATCGACCCCGTGGAAAAAAAGCCGTTGTTTCACTTTCTGCCCGGTTCCCGGGTGTTGTCCATCGGCACCGCAGGATGCAATTTTCACTGCGCCCATTGCCAGAATTTCAATATTTCCCAGCATCCGGAGCGCTATATCAACAATGACGGGCAAAACCGTAAAACCCCGGAAGATATTGTCCGCATGGCAAAAGAAACCGAATGTGAGGCCATTGCCTATACCTACACGGAACCCACCATTTTTTATGAATTCGCCTATGATACCGCCGTGCTTGCCAAACAATCCGGGTTTAAAAATATTTTCGTGAGCAATGGATATTTCACACCGGAAGTCGCCAATCATATGGCTTCCTGTGTGGATGCGATCAATATCGATTTAAAGGCGTTTTCCGATCAGTTTTACAAAGAAACCTGCAAGGCGCGCCTTGACCCGGTGTTGGAAAATATAAAGCGGATGAATATTCTCGGCGTTTGGGTGGAAGTTACCACGCTGATTATCCCCGGATTAAATGATAATGAAGAAGAACTGCGCCGAATCGCCCGTTTCATCCGCCAGATCGGTCCGGAAATTCCCTGGCATGTCAGCCGGTTTCATCCGGTCTACAAGCTTTCCCATTTGTCCCCCACGCCCGAAGATACGCTGACAAAAGCTCGTCAAATCGGCTTTGAAGAGGGATTGTGGTATGTTTATGAAGGCAATACGCCATCAGACAGAGGCCAGAGCAATACACTTTGCCATGATTGTGGAAAAACAGTGATGGTTCGGGACCGGTTCAGCCTGGTGGAGAACTGGCTTCGGGACGGCAGATGTCCCTATTGCGGGACCTCTGTTGACGGGATTTTTAGTTAAATCCGTAAGCGTCCCTACCTGCGTAAGAAGTCAAGACGGATGGAATTTATAAAAAAACGTTCCGCCGGTCTGCATCAAAGATGACGGACCGGCGGAACGTTTTACGGCTGTATTGCAAGGTTGCAGGCCGGGACGATAAGCCCCTGTCTATCCGGTATCACGGTTTGACCGCCAGTTCATTGTCCACGATAACAGCTCCTCCTTCGTAAGCGTTATCCTCAGCCGCATCATATTCCAGCCAGGTGTCTACGGTGCCGGTCAGAATCGCTTTTCCATCATTGACTTCCACGTCAACCTCGTCGGCATCCACAAACGGGCTCCAGAAAAGTTCATCATTGATATCCATTTCAATACGAAAATCGCTTTTCCCGGCAGAATACAAGGGTTGATAATTATACCAGTCAAAGTCATACAGGTACCAGTCATCAACATACGGATCGTAGAAGTAGGAATCATCGTCATGGCTTACAAGGAGATTGTTGTCCACATATAAGACCCCTTCGATTTTGGAAACAATGTCATCTGCCTGGGATTTCTCGAAATAATTATCCACAGTCCCGTACAGATCGGCTACCCCGTTTTGGACATCCACGGCAATTTCATAACTTTCTATATACGGATCGCGTGCCAGGGCCTCCAGGGCATTTTTCTCGATTTCCGAATCGCTCGGTACATCCACCGGCCGTACTTTAATCCGATTCACAACGTCTCTTACACCAACGGTATTGCGGGCGTCGCCGGCGGCGGCGCGCTTTGCCTTGAGGTTGTCCACCGTGCCGCGCAGGGTGGCGACGGAGTTGTCAACTTCAGCGGTGATTTTAAAGGATAAAACTCTTGGGTCGTAAAAAAGGGCGTCTTCTATGGCTTTTTCGATTTCCGCGTCGGATTTGATGACAAATTTTTCGCCCCTTAAATCCGGGTCCCGGGCCCATCGCTCCACCGTAAGATCGGAATCATCCACAGATATGACGCCATGAACGAACGCATCCCAGAATGCCCGGTTTTTTTCCGCCAGACTGCCCACAGTTCCGGTAAGGATAACGGCTCCGTTATCCACGGTGACATTGATAAGCTCATGATCGATATAGGCATCCCAGCGAAGAGTTTTTTCAATTTCGGCCTTGATCTCGGCATCGGTTCGTTCGTCAGTCCAGTTAACGCTGAGTTCGTTATTGATTTTTTTGACGCCCCGGACGCCCTTTGCCACGTTTGCACTCAGCTGCTTTTCCTGCCAGGAATCCACTTCACCGCTCAGGGTCACCGTCCCATTTTGAACTTCTACGTTGATCTCATAGGAATCCGTGGCCGGATCGCTTAACAGGGCCTGGTTTACATCCTTTCGGATTTCATTGTCTTTTCGGGCAACCGGCGGATCCACTTGGATATGGTTTACTATGGATCGGACGCCCTTGACAACAGCGGCGATCGCGGCGGCCCGTTCCTTGGCCAGGATGTTGTCCACCGATCCGCTAAGCGTTACAATACCGTCGGTTGTTTGCACATCAATGAAATAATGCGGGACGGCGTCATCTCTGAGCAGTTCATCTTCGATCGCATCGGTTATGGATTGGTCCGTAACCGGGCTTTGCGCCAGAGCCGGAGAAATGACCAGGCCGAAAAATACGATCATCATGGCAAGACAAAGAAAACAAATTCCAATTACCGATCTTGATAATGATAACTTGTGAATATATACGTTTGTTTTCATTCTCCTTCCTCCCTTCTTACATTGTCGGTTTTGCCTCCGTTTTTGGAGTTTGTATACAGTAGTAACCAACCATGGCGGCAAATTCCATAGGGACGATCCGGTATTTTATCTGGTATCAGCCGGTAGTAACCGATTCTCTTTTTTCCTTTATTTTTTGAATGAAAAACATTGATACCGGAAGGATAGAAGGTATTGTGAGAATTTGTATTAATTATTAATAAGTTATAAATACGTTACGAACCTTATTTACCGAATG
>CAZRES010000134.1:3173-7953 GCA_964598885.1 uncultured Desulfobacteraceae bacterium
AAAAAGCGATGAAATACGCGGAAGGCCCTGAAACTGCGACGGCAATGCTTGTGGGCCAGAATCCCGGCAAAGAAGAGGTAAAACACGGCCGGCCTTTTGTGGGCAGATCCGGAAAATATCTGGACAAGGTGCTAAAGGACTGCGGTCTGATCAGAGAACACCTATACATCACCGCGTTGGTCAAGGAGCCCACGCCGGGAAACCGGAAGCCAACCGCCGCGGAAATCAAATACTGGATCCCCTGCCTGGAAGCGGAAATAAAGAACATCAACCCGCGGATCATCGTGCTCATGGGACGGGTCGCCTGGCACGCGCCACGGTCCGAAGGCATCCGATATATTGAGACCTATCATCCGGCGGCAGCGATGCGATTTCCTGAAATCAAAAACAGATTCGAAGCAGACATGAGAAAATTAGCCAGACAATTAAAATGAGGCGGGGAACGAGACGAACCCGCTCCCCGGCAGGACGCTTCTACATTTTCGGCTCAGAAGGCTCGGAAACTTTCTGGACAACTTCCCCGGCTGCTTCCTTTCGCATGCTTACCGCAATATCGCCCAGGGAAATGATGCCGGTCACCTTGCCTTCCTGGTTTTGCACCAGCACCCTTCGGATCTGGTTTTTTTCCATTAAATCCATAACGGTTTCCACATCATCTTCGGCCTTGCAGCTGATGATTTGGTTGGAAAAGACCTTTTCGACCTTTGTCGTTTCCGGATCAAAGCCCTTTGCCGAGCTTCGAACAACAATATCCCGATCGGTTATGATACCGGCCGTTTGGCCGTCGCGTTTAACGGGAAGAGCGCCGATATTATATCTTTCCATTTCAGAGGCGGCCTTTTTAATGGAATCATCGGTATGGATATAATCGAGAGTGGATGTCATCAGATCTACAGCTTTCATTATTTTTCCTCCGTTTGTTTTCGAATTCCTGTTTTTGTTTTGTCGATAAGGATCCTATCAGTTGTCTTTGAATAGGCAATGGGGTTCAACCCCTATTTTCGGGGGAAAATAAAGCTGGAAAAATCCGTTATGTCGAACAAAAGCGGATCCAAAGCTCCAAGCCGGCCTCAATCCTGGAAATGATCTCATCTGACGGATGGGAAAACCGCAAATACATGGCACACCCCATGGACCAGCAGCGGATGTACGTTCTAAAGTAAAGGAAACGTGAATTTTTACCGTTTAAAAACCAAAAAAACCGTGTGGAGCGCCGGATTTTGCCGCCTGATCGTCAAAACCGGCTCCAGGATTAAAAAAACCGAAAAAAGGTGATCCGTCATGAGAAAAAAAAATATTTTTATCGTGGGACTTGACGAATTTAATTTAAAGGAACTGGAGATGATTTCCGGTGCGGATCAATACAACTATGAAGCGCTTTTGACATTCGACGATATCTTCGGCCCGGATGCGCCCGGGATAGACACATTGCTGGAAAAATCGAAGGAACGACTGGACCATTATGACGGTTCCATTGACGCCATCATCGGATACTGGGATTTTCCGGTCAGTTCCATGGCGCCTTATCTCAGCCGTTTATATAAACTTCCAGGGCCTGATCTGGAAAGCGTGATTAAATGCGAACACAAATACTGGAGCAGGCTGGAGCAGAGCCGGGCCATTGACGAATATCCCGAATTTGCCGAAGTGGACCCCTTTGATGACCAGGCGGTTGAGAAAGTGGGATTAAAGCATCCGTTCTGGCTCAAACCCATCAAGGCCACGGGTTCCCAGTTGGGATTCATCATCAACAACAAAGAAGACTTTCGCAAGGCCCAGAAAATTATACAGGATAAAATTTCCTGGTTTTCCGGCCCCTTTAACTTCCTGCTCGCCGAGCTTTCTCTGCCCGGGGAGATCCGGAAAGTGGATGGGGGGTATTGCATCGCGGAAGAAATTATCAAGGGCAGTCAGTGTACGGTATCCGGTTATGTTTATAATAATGAGGTCACGGTCTATGGGGTTGTCGATTCCATAAATTATCCGGATTCTTCTTCCTTTTTCCGATACGAATATCCATCCATTCTCCCCGATAACGTGCGGCGCCGGGTTGCCGAAGATTCCATAAAAGTCATCAAGCAGATCGGGCTGGATAACAGCACCTTCAATATCGAGTATTTTTACGATGAAACCTTTGACCGAATCTGGATATTGGAGATCAATCCCCGCTTGTCGCAATCCCACAGCTATGTTTACCGGAAGGTGGATGGCGAGACCAATTTAAAGATCATGATCGATCTGGCCCTGGGCAATAAACCGGAATTTCCCTCCCGCAAAGGGCCCTTCAACTGCGCGGCAAAATTTTTTCTGCGCCGGTTTTACGACGGCAAAGTGGTCAAGATTCCCTGGGAAAATGAACTGGAGGAGATTTATCGCCGATTTCCGGAAGCCCGCATTCATATTAACGCGGAAGAGGGCGCCTATCTTTCCGATCTTGCCCGGCAGGACAGTTACAGTTATGACCTGGCCCATATATTTATGGGCGGAAAGGATCACGATGAGCTGATGGAAAAATATCACCAATGCCGCCAAATGCTGGATTTCCGGTTTGAATCCTGATTTTTATCGTAAAAGACAAGACAATGAAAACGGTTGCTGAATTTCCCTTCGCCATCAAAGAAATCGAGCATACCATGATACCGCTGTCCGATGGCACCGGTCTTGCCGCGCGCATATGGATGCCCGAAGGCGCCGCCGAAAATCCGGTTCCCGCCATCCTTGAATATATTCCCTATCGCAAGCGGGATTTTACGGCACTCCGGGATTCGATGAACCACCCGTATTTTGCCGGTCATGGATACGCGTCCGTACGGGTTGACATGCGGGGAAGCGGAGAATCCGGAGGCGTATTACGGGACGAATATCTGGAGGAAGAGTTTTTTGACGGTATGGAGGTGCTTCGCTGGATCGCGGATCAGCCGTGGTGCAATGGGGCCATCGGCATGATCGGCATTTCCTGGGGCGGGTTCAACGGTCTGCAGATTGCCGCCTATGGTCCGCCGGAATTAAAGGCCGTTATCAGCGTGTGCTCCTCGGACGACCGGTATTCAGACGATGTGCACTATATGGGCGGTTGTCTGCTCGGTGATAATCTGTCATGGGCTTCGACCATGTTTTCCTTCAACTCCTGTCCCCCCGACCCGGAGCTCGTCGGGGATAAGTGGCGGGATCTCTGGCGGGAGCGGCTGGAAGGCAGCGGCCTCTGGCTGGAAACATGGCTCCGGCATCAACGTCATGATCGATACTGGCGGCACGGATCCATTTGCCAGGACTATCCTAAAATCAGCTGCCCGGTCATGGCGGTCAGCGGGTGGGCCGACGGCTATTCCAATACGGTATTGAGGATGCTTGAACACCTTCCGGTCCCCCGGAAAGGGCTGATCGGGCCCTGGAGCCACCGGTATCCCCATATGGGAGTGCCGGGGCCGGCCATCGGATTTCTGCAGGAATGTCTCCGGTGGTGGGATTACTGGCTCAAGGGAAAAGAGACCGGCATCATGAGCGAACCCATGCTGCGGGTGTGGATGCAAGACAGCGAGCCCCCCCAAACCTGTTGTGAAATTCGTCAGGGTCGGTGGATCGCGGAAGACACATGGCCGTCGGATCGAATCAACGAACAATGGTATCACATTGAAAAAACCAAGCTCAGCCTTACGGGCGAGAAAATGGCGGAAATTCCCGTTCCTTTGCAGTCGCCGCTGACCGTGGGGCTGTTTGCCGGCAAATGGTGCTCTTACAGCGCCACTCCCGATCTTCCCTATGACCAGAGGGAAGAAGACGGGGGCGCGCTTATATTCGAAACCGAACCATTATCCGAAACCCTTGAGATACTAGGGGTACCCTTATGCCGGCTCAGTTTTGTTTCAAACAAACCCGTTGCCATGGCCGCTGTCCGCATTTCCGACGTGGCGCCGGACGGAAAAGCCACGCGGATAACATTCGGCCTGTTAAATCTCACCCACCGGAACAGTCATGAAAAACCCGATTACCTTGTACCGGGAAGACGGTATGAGGCGCAGATAAAATTAAACGGCATCGCCCAGACCTTTCCCCGGGGACACAAGATCCGGCTGTCTATCTCAACTTCCTACTGGCCCATTGCATGGCCTCCCCCGGAACCCGCGAAACTGGATATTTATACCGGCAAGAGCCGCTTAATGCTGCCGGTGCGGCCGCCGAAAAAAAGCGATGAAAACCTGCCGGATTTCGGCCCTCCGGAATCCGCTGAGCCGCTGATGCGCACTCCCATCGAAACGGGCCGGCACAACTGGCTGGTGGAGCGCGATATGGCGCAAGACCGGTCCACGCTTAAAGTAATAAAAGATGAAGGCATACAGCGATATGAAGATATCAACATGGAAATCGAAGATCGTTGCTATGAATGGTATTCGTCCGTGGGGGATGATTTTTCTTCCATACGCGGCGAAACAAAGTGGTTAAAAGGTTTCCGGCGGGGAGACTGGCATGTGCGCACCATCACCCGAACGGTCCTCACCGCTGATCCGGAATTTTTTTTCATTAAAGCCGAAATGGATGCGTATGAAGGAGATGCCCGGATATATTCACAGAACTGGAACCTCAGGATTGAACGGGATTTTATGTAATTCCTGCAGCATCGCGGGATTCAATTCCTAAAGGATTACGACATGCCGACGCAAAATACGGATGTTGCCGAAATATTGGCAAAGGTTGCCGATCTGCTGGAAATACAGGACGCCAATCCCTTCCGGGTGCGTGCTTATCGGAACGCTTCCCGCACCATCTCAAGCATGAGCCGAAA
>CAZRES010000135.1:0-7932 GCA_964598885.1 uncultured Desulfobacteraceae bacterium
AGCGGCATTCTGCCGGATCTGTTGAACGCGTTGGCCGCGGACGGCACGTTCGGCAAGTTCATCATGAAGCTGGCGGGAAATTATCTGACCCGGCAGCTTTCCCGGCCCCGGGATATATTTAACGAAAAAGAACTGCCAAACCTGTTTAACAATCCGCAATTTATCAAAAACCTGGGTGAACCCCTGCCCGATCTAATTAACGGCCTTTTCGACTTGATCGCCGCCATGGCCAAAACCGTGGCGGAAATGCCCGGGGCTGAAAAAAAACAGATCGTCGGCGATGCTATCGCGAAAATATCTGCCGGCCATACCGGCGGGATCATCACCCAGACCTGTCGGATCATCAATGATATTCACAAGGAAGATCCGGAATTTTTCGCCCGCGCCCTGGAACCGGGTTTTAAAAAATGGGTCGAAGCGATGGATTTCGGCGAGATCAGGGAAATGGTCGACAACTCCTCCGCAGACGGCCGGGCATTGATCACCATGGCCAACCATGTGTTATGGCAGTATCCCGCAAAAGTGGTGCTGCTTCTCTCATTGCTTCCTTCCCTGGTAAATCTTTTGACAGAGGCCATTGATATTTCCGCGGGAAAGCTCAACGAACTCCCGCCGGACATGCTCACCGACGTCATCCTCTCATTTGCCCGGGACATCAACACCGGCTCCGTGGCCGGTGTAGTCAACCAGCTTACGGAAATTACTCGAAAAATACATACCGGCAGCGCCCTGCTGGGCGAACCCGGCGCGCCCCGATTGCCCAAAGTCATCTCTGACATGATGGAAGCGATCATCGGCCAGACCGATCCCGCTACCTTATGGAAGGCAAAAATCGCCCTGGCGGAAATCGGGGCCGCCATGGGTCAATCAATGGCCGCGGCGGTAAACAGCCGTCCGGAGTTTACACAATTACATATGACCATGGGCCCGAAACTCACCAACATCCGCCTCAGATCCTTAAATCAACGGTTGTGCGCCTGGGAATCCGTGGATGACGCGGAAATGGCGGAATCCTTTGCCCGGCGTCTGGAGGCCTATGATGTTCAGGAGATGGCCGAAATCGTAAACAACGCCCTTCGGATCATCAATCGCCTGGGAAATGAAAAACCGACCCTGTTCACCGAATTTGCCGGTCAGATGGCAACGGCCGTTGATGCCGACGAACTGGCGGAAACCGCCAGGCATTTGTTTAATGGCGCAGGCCAGGCGTTTCAGCCGGTGGCCCGGGCTGTTGTTCCCGGGCTGGTCACCTGGATCTGCGACGTCATCAAGCCGGTTGACGACGAATTTGAAGACGACGCGGCCCGGGCGCGACAGGCGCTTCGTTCATTGCTGGCAACACAGGAGGGTTAACCCATGACCGTTTTTCATGATGCCGCCACCCGGGTGGAATGCGATGCCATTGCCCGGTGGAAAAAAGACGGCAAGCCCGTGGTCGGCTATACCTGCTCGTATACCCCGGCGGAAATCTTTTACGCCGTCGATATCCTGCCGGTCCGGTTACGGGGAATTGAGACCGACGGAATGGAGGTGGGGGATTCGTATTTCGGGCCGTTTATCTGCAGTTTTCCCAAATGCATTCTCCAACTGGCGGGCAAGGGCAGATTTTCTTTCCTGGACGGGGCCATTATCACGCCGGGCTGCGACGGCATGCGGCGGCTGGATGAATGCTGGCGAAAGGCCGGCGAAGATTTTGAGGGCATCGTGCCGGATTATTTTTATTATTTTGATGTGCCCCACAAGTCGGAAAACCATGGCATGGCATGGTATATTGAAGAGATCAATCAACTGATCAAAAGCGTTGAGGATCATTTTAATGTCAATATTACCAAGGAAAAACTTCAGGCCGCCATCAGACAATTCAATAAAGGCCGGCGTCTGCTCAATGAAATCGAATGCCTGCGATGTGAAAAAGACGTCGTGGTTTCCGGGACCGATGTGTTTGCGGCCGCGGTGGCCGGAACGGTCATGCCCAGAGATGAATATACCGCGGAGCTGAAAAAATGGGTTTCGGCCCTTAAAAAACGAAAAACTTCGCTAAGCAAAGGCAAACACCGGGTTATGCTGGTGGGCAGCATCAGCGACGAGATCGATCTTTTTGAATTGATCGAAAACACGCAAAAAGCGCTGATCGTCGGCGAAAACCTCTGCTTCGGCATCCGCTGCGAAGGAAACGAAATCGCCGAAGACGGCGACCCCATTGAAGCCCTTGCCGGACATTATCTCGGGTCATCGGTCTGCCCCCGGATGTACGGCAGATACAAAGAGCGGCTTGCCATGCTCAAAGAACGCATCGGCCAATCCCGGGCAGAGGGCGTGATCATGCAGAACATCCGATTCTGCGACCTGCACGGCGCGGAAAACGCCCTGTTCGAAAGAGATCTGGAGGCCATGGGCATTCCCTGCCTCCGGGTGGAACGCGAATACGGGCCCCATATCGATATCGGCCGGATGAAACTCAGAATCAACGCCTTTCTTGAACGCATCGAAGGAAGAAAAAAGGCAAATAAAGGAGACGGGGATGAGACCTGAGATCGAGGAATACCACTACGACTGGCTGATGGGAAACACCCTCAACGCCGCGGCCAGGCTGCCCCGGGGCACCAAAAAGGAAACCGAGCTTGCCTACCGGTATGTTCCCTACTATAAAAATGTCGTCAAATCATTTATCGATGCCGGAGACCCCGGGGTCCAGACCCTGGTCATGCTGGCCAAATATTATGAGAACATCCTCACCGCCAAGGCCCGGGGCAAAAAAATCGCCGCCACGACCTTCTGCAATTCGCCGGTCATCCTCTACGCCATGGATATCGTGCCGGTCACCTTTGAAATATTGACCGCCGTGGGGGCCATGGTCTGGAAAAGGGGAATGTTCGATTATATGGATTTTTGCTGCGAGGTCGGCATGCCGGAAACCTCCTGCTCCTCCCAGCGGGGCGCCCTGGGCGCTGTGCTGGCGGAGCTTTGCGAACAAATCGACATGATCATCTGCGACACACCCGGGGTCTGCGACACCAACGCCAATGCCTTTGCCTTTGCCTCGGCATACATGGACAAGCCCTTCTTCCAGCTCAACTATCCTTCCAGCATCGGCGACGACCGGAGCCAGCAATATCACATTGATGATTACAAGGAGATGATCAAATTCGCCGAACAGCATTCCGGCAACAAACTCGATTACGACCGGCTGGCCCAGGTGCTCGCGGAAGTCGATAAGCAGGACGCCATGATCGCCGATCTTGAAGATATGCTCATGCTCAAGCCCACGCCGGTGCCGCCCCTCTTTAATCTGGCGCTGTATGCCGGCCGGTTCTGCTTTTCAGGACACCCGCAGTATACGACGTTGCTGGAATCCATGGTCGCGTGCGCAAAACAAAACGCCGAGGCCGGCATTTCCGGCTTAAAAGGCGGAGAAGAAAAGCTGCGCGTGTTCATGTGCTATATCGATCATTACACCGTGGACGTCAACTTTTACAATTACCTGGAAGAGCGGGGCATCGTTCATGTCGGCTCCATCCTGACCCGCAATTTCAGGGACAACACTCCCTATGCCAAAGAAATGCCGGGCTCCACCTACGGCATCGACACCTCCACGCCCGAGGCCATGCTGGACACCATCGCCCAGATGAACGCCCGGCTCCCCATGGTCCGCTCCATCCGGGGGCCCTATGATAAAAAAGGCATGTGGCTGGAGGAATCCCTGGTCTGCGCCAAAATGTATCAGGCGGACTGCCTGATCTACAACGGCACGCCCGGCTGCCGGAACACCTGGGGCATGGTGAAGCCCTTTGCCAGGGACATCGAAAAACACGGTTACCCGTGTCATATCATGTATGACGACGCCTTTGACGACCGGGTGGAGTCCTGGGAGGCCACCCGGGAACGCCTGGACGAATTTTTCAAGATAAGGGGATTGCTATGAGTATCGTTGCGGGGTGTGATGTCGGCTCGCTGACCGCCAAGGCCGTCATTATGAAAAACGGGAAAATCATCGGCAGCCATATCATCAAGTCCAAACCCCGGCCAAAGGATTCAGCCGATGCCGCACTGGAAGGCGCGCTTTCGGCTGCCGGCGTACCAAAAGCAGACATCGCCTACTGCATCGGCACCGGCTACGGCCGGGAAAAAATCGATTTTGTCAATGAGGTGGTGTCGGAAATCACATGTCATGGAAAAGGGGCGCGCTGGATGCTGCCCACGGCTGAAACGGTGATTGATATCGGCGGCCAGGACTGCAAAACCATGAAACTGGATAAAGACGGAAACGTGGACCGGTTTGCCGCCAACGACAAATGCGCCTCCGGAACCGGGCGTTTTCTGGAAGTCATGGCCAAGGTTCTGCACATCGACATTGATGAACTGGGCAAACTCTCGGCCAAAGCGAGAAACCCCATCACGCTGGCTTCCACCTGCACGGTCTGGGCTCAGGCCGATGTCATCAAATACATCAACTCCGGGGTGCCCATTGAAGATATCGCGGCCGGCGTCAATACCGCCATGGCCGTCCGGGTGGCGATCCTGGTCAATGCCGTCAAGCCCGAAGGCGATATTTTCATGACCGGCGGAGTGGCCAAAAATATCGGGGTGCTGGAAACCCTTGAAAAACTCATCGGCAAGCGCATCAAACGATCCCGGAAAGCAGACCCCCAGATGGCCGGGGCCGTCGGCGCGGCATTGCTGTCCATGGAAAAGATGAAGGAGTGAAAAACATGATCGTAGCAGGATGCGACATCGGCTCGCTGACCGCCAAGGCCGTGATTATGGAAAACGGTAAAATATTATCGGAAGCGGTAATGCGGGCCAAAACCCGGCCCTCCGAATCCGCCATTGACGTCATGCAGATGGCTCTGGAAAAGGCGAACCTGACCAGAGATGATATCGGGTACATTGTGGGAACCGGATACGGCCGGGAACACATCCCTTTTGTCGACCAGGTGGAATCTGAAATTTCCTGTCATGCCAAAGGCGCCTGGCGGATCATGCCGTCGGTCCGGATGATCATCGACATCGGCGGCCAGGATGCCAAAGCCACCCGCCTGGATGACAACGGGCATGTGGCCCGCTATATCTATAACGACAAATGCGCGTCCGGCACCGGCCGGTTTCTGGAGGTCATGGCCGAGGCCCTGGAAGTCCCGCTGGAAAAACTGGGGGAACTGGCCGCTAAATCAACGGAAAAGCTGAGCATTTCCAACCAGTGCGTTATTTTCGCGGAAACCGAGGTGGTCTCTCTGGTCAATGAAGGCAAGGAAACCGCCGACATCTTAAACGCCCTGCATCACTCCCTGGCCAAGCGCGTGGCCTCATTGGCCAGAAGCATCGACGTGAGACAAGACGTGGTCATGACCGGCGGGGTGGCCAAAAACGCCGGCGTATTCCGTGCCCTATCCGAGGCCCTGGGCCTGCCGTTGAAAGCCTTGGACGGCGTTGACCCCCAGATTATGGGGGCACTGGGCGCGGCCCTTTACGCGGAAGAAAAGGTTCAGCAAAGGCAAAAAGCCTTATAAGGAGAGCAGACATGAAGCAACTGAAAAGCCGGGTAAAAGACGGAATGGGGATTTTCGCCGAATCCCATAAGGTTTACAAGAAACTGCAAAAACACCTGGACAAACAGCCCGTGGGGTTTCCGGCCACCGCGTCCGGGGTGGAGCGCCGCATTCTGCGGGAAGTCTTTACCGTTGAAGAAGCGGCCATCGCCCTTGAAATGAATTATAAATTCCAGACGGTTGAGCAGATTTTTGAAAAAGTCAAAGACCGGGGAATCTCCGAAGAAAGACTACAATCCATGCTGGATAACATGGAAAGCCACGGCGCCATTTTCGTCAAGATGACAAACGGGAAAAAGGAATACGCACTGCATCCGTTCGCCGTGGGCATATTCGAGATGAAAGTGCCCACCATGAACGCCAATTTTTATATGGATGCCCGAAAATACATGTACCAGTCCTTCGGCATGGCGTTTCTCTCCACGGCCCTGCCCCAGATGCGGGTCATTCCCATAGAAAAAAGCGTTACCCCGGCATTAAATATCGCCACCTATGATGAAATCCGGGAACTGGTGCTGCAAAACGACGGCCGCATCGGCGTGGCCGAATGCGTCTGCCGCAAAGGCCGGGACGCCATCGCCCGGCACTGCACGGAAACCGACAGAAGGGAAGTCTGCATCGGTTTTGCCGATTTCCATGACATATATTCCCGCAACGGGTTCGGCCGCTCCATATCCAAAGAAAAGGCATTTGAGATCCTTGAACAAAATGAAAAAGACGGCCTGGTCCTGATGCCGTCGAATACCCAGGAGGCCCAGTTTGTTTGCAGTTGCTGCGCCTGCTGCTGCGCCTGTCTGGAAGCGGTCAGCCTTCTGGCCAAACCGGCGGATTTTGTGAAAAATAATTATCACGCGGTCCTGGAGGCGGATAAATGCGTGGCGTGCGGCAAATGCGGCAAAAAATGTAAAACCGAAGCCATTGCCATGCAGCCAGAAAAAGACGGTAAAAAAATAAAGGCCATCGGTATTGACATGAACCGCTGCATCGGCTGCGGCGTGTGCGTGGCCGCCTGCAAATCCGGCGCGTTGACCCTGGCGAAAAAACAAATCCAGACTGCGCCTCCCAAAGACATGGACACTCTCTACGAGGAGATCATGAAACAGAAAAAAGGGACCATGAGAAGGACCCTGGATATCGGACGGAAAGTCTTCGGGATTTAAAAACATGGGCCTTTTTGACAAACAATATAATGATTTCAGGACGTTTCTCGACAATAAACAACGCCGGGGAATTGTTTCGGAATTCTTAACTATCAGCCATACCGACTGGCCTGTTGAAAAAAACCGGAACCTGGTGCTGGGCCAGGATACGGCGGTGGAGCTCGGCAATCCAAAAGACGCGTCCACATCGTTTCTCATTTGGGTCAATACACCGGAAAAACTCAAAAACGGACGGGTTACCGTCGTGGGACCGGATCTTTTTCAACTCAAGGGCAAACAGGTCCCGTTCGGCAAAGTCGTGATTGTGGGGGCAACGGATTTTGACGCGGACAACAGTTATGACCGGTACCGGGAACTGGAACTGCTTCGCTACAACATCCACTTGAAAGGCTATATGATGCGCGGGGTGTCCCAGCAGCAGCGGGAATGGAGCCGGGTGAGCATGGAAGCCGTCAACAGGGGCTTTTCCTTTACGCATCTGGGCGGGGCCTTAATTGATGAGTTTTCCCAAATCGGTTATGTCCGGGCCGTGGAAACGGTTTTCATCACCGCCGGCCGGGAGGAAGTGCTGGAAGCCAAAGCCATCGGAGACGACGTGTACAAGCTGATCCGTGCCATGAACAAAATGGCTGAAGAATTGTCGTTTGACTGCGACACCTGCGATTATAACGATGTGTGCGGGGATGTGGCGGAACTGCGGTCCATGCGGAAATCATTAACAGCCAGGGAGACCGCAGCCCATGAATGAACCGGAGAATAAAAAAACGGCGGTGATCGCCCTGTGTGGCAAAGGAGGCGTGGGCAAGACCTCGCTTTCGGCGGCCATCGTCAATATCCTGTCATCCGATCCATCCCATAACGTGCTGGCCATTGACGCGGATCCGGCGGTGGGATTATCCAGCGCCCTGGGCATTGCGGTGACCAAAACCGTAGATGATATCCGCAACGAACTGATCCGGCGGGTGGAATCCGGAGAATCGGGCGGCAGGGAACAGATGCTTTCCATGCTGGATTATGAGATGTTTTCCGCCCTGGCCGAGCGGAAAAACATCGCGTTTCTGGCCATCGGCCGGCCGGAAAAAGAAGGGTGCTACTGCCAGGTCAATCATATATTAAAAGACCTGATCGCGTCGTTGGCGAAAAATTTCGATTACGTGGTGATTGATGGCGAGGCCGGCATCGAGCAGGTGAACCGTCGGGTCATGGAAACCGTCACCCACCTGATC
>CAZRES010000136.1:0-7816 GCA_964598885.1 uncultured Desulfobacteraceae bacterium
CCGGCCAGGGCAAAATCCCATGACCGGCGGGTTCGGACCTTTCGGTAGGAACTTCGCAGATTTTGGGCCGGTTTGGGCAACTCAATATGGGTGATCATTTCCCCGGGTTTCAGCACGGTTTCCGCCTGGGGGTTGTCCCGGGGCAGCACGTGAAAATTTTCCACCGGGATCGTCCGCTTGCCGTCCGGGCCGGATATTTTTAGCTTTGCCCCAAGCGCCGCAAGGGGCGGAGCCGTATCCGAAGGATGGGTAATAACGCATATCCGGTCATGCCCGAATATGGCATGAAACTGGTGCTCTCCGCCCAGGGCATAGCAGGTATCGCCGCCTTTGCGCAGGCAGTGGAACTCTCCCCGGTAATACCAGCAGCGGGGTTTCTGGCAGAGGTTCCCGCCGATCGTCCCCTGGTTTCGAAGCTGGGGACTGGCCACTTCCGACGCCCCTTTGGAAAGCCCGGGATATTTTTCCCGAACCAGCGGATTTTCAGCCACCTCCGTGATGGTGGTCAGCGCGCCGATGATCAGCCCGCCGTCGGCCGTTTCCCTGATTCCGGTCATATTCGGCAACGCGCTCAGACTGACGACCTTGTCCACGTGCAGAATGCCCTCGCGCAGGCATCCGATCAGATCGGTGCCCCCGGCATGGACGGCGGCACCGGTTTTATTTAAATGTTTTACGGTATCTTTTACTGTGTCCGGCCGGACATATGAGAATTGCGGCAGCACGGCTTATCCCTCCTTTTGGGCTGAAAGGTGTCGGCGCATTTCAATCGGATTGACCGGCGCTTTGGTAAACCGGATACCGGTGGCCATGTACAGCGCATTGGCAATGGCCGAGGCGGTGGGGATGGTTACCGGCTCGCCCAGGCCTTTGGTTCCGGTGTTGTTGGCTTCCGGATCATCAATTTCAATGGGCAGGCTTTCCATGTCCACGGGCACATCCAGCGCCGTGGGCAGTTTGTAGTCATGCCAGTTCCGGTTGCAGAGCTTGCCGGTCTGTTTAACATCGAGCTGCCGGAATTCGGTCATCCCGAAGCCGATTCCCATGACGATGCCCCCGAAAACCTGGTTGTCATACGTGAGCCGGTCCAGCACCCGGCCGCTGTCATGGGCGCCCAGGAATCGAAGAATCTGCATCTCGCCGGTTTTGGTGTTTACCTCCAGCTCGCAGAACTGGGCGGCAAACGGATTGACACTCTTATTTTGCGGATTGGGACCCCGGTAGCCCACTCCGACTACCACCCCGCGTTTTTTCAGGCGGCTTACATCAATCACCTTAATCCGTTTGTCTTTGTCTTTTTTCGATACGATTTCAACGCCCTCATAATCAAGATCAGATGCCGGAACCCCTAGGTCTTCTGACGCCATTTCCAGGATCTGCCGTTTGACCTCAATGGCGGCATTCCGGACAGTAGGCGATTCGGTGGGCACTGTTTTGCTGCCCCCGCTGGGCGTGGCATACTGGGTGGTTTCGGTATCTGCGTGTTCGATCTGAATCACATCCGGTTTAACGCCCAGTTCCTCGGCCGCCACCAGCGCCATCACTGTTTTGGTGCCGGTACCGATATCGCTGGCCCCCATATTCAGGTTCACTGACCCGTCCCGAAAAAGTTTGATAATCACCGTAGACGGCGGTCCGCCGCCGCCCACGAACCAGACGCAGGCCCCCATCCCGACCCCGCGTTTGATATGGGAGCCGGATTGATTGTGGATTTCGGCACGTTTTACCGCATCTTTCCATCCGAACTGCGCAGCCCCTTTCTCGATACAATCTTTCAGGCCGGTGGTGGTATAAGGCCGGCTGCGTCCCTGGCTGATGGCAGGGACATTTTTAAGCCGCAGTTGCACGGGGTCCATGCCGATTTTTTCTCCCAGGGCATCCATCATCTGCTCAAGGGCCCAGCTTCCCTGGGGATGACCGGGCGCGCGAAACGGGCGGGCAGGTCCGGCGTTGATATAGACATCTCTGGATTTGCACCGGACATTATCACATGTATAAAGGTCCCGGATCAGCCAGTCCACCAGCGATGTTCCGCCGGCCGGATAGGCGCCGCTCGGACCGGTGCATTCAAAATCAAATGCGGTAAGGGTTCCGTCTTTTTTAACCCCGGCTTTTAAGCGCATGGA
This sequence comes from uncultured Desulfobacteraceae bacterium, assembly GCA_964598885.1. Taxonomy (GTDB): domain Bacteria; phylum Desulfobacterota; class Desulfobacteria; order Desulfobacterales; family Desulfosalsimonadaceae; genus SURF-33. The sequence continues at coordinate 2,127 of CAZRES010000136.1, forward strand.
GGCGGCGGGCCGGTTGCCCACGCAGAGATAGGTTTCTTCACGGGTCAGAATCAGCTTGACGGGCCGGGCCGACTGCCTGGCCAACAGTGCGGCAAGAACCGTATATTTTCCCGGCCACAGCTTGCTGCCGAATCCGCCCCCCATATAATGACCGATGACCCGTACCTTGGAAAGGGGCAAACCGAGAACTTCGGAAACTTCGGACTGTATGGCATAGACGCCCTGGCTGGATTCCCAAAGGGTTAAGCGGTCTCCATCCCAGTTGGCCACACACCCGTGAAGTTCCATGGGGGTGTGAAGTTCGCTCTGGGTTTCATAGTGCTGTTCGAGCACCACGTCTGCGGCGTCAAATCCTTTGGCCACATCCCCGCGTTCATATTCGTCCGTGCCCACCAGGTTGCCGTCTTTATGGATCTCGGGTGCGGTTTTTGAAAGTGCCTTGTCGTGATCCGCTACATAGGACAAGACTTCATATTCCACATCAATGGCATGCACTGCGTCCCATGCCTGGTAATGGGTGTCTGCCGCTACGGCCGCCACCACTTCCCCTTCAAAGCGGCAATGGGTTTCAAAAAGCGGGCCGGAATAATCGTTGTATTTCCATTTAAGTTTTTTGGCTGCCGGTGTTTCGCCGGTGATCACCGTGCGCACTCCCGGCATTGTTTTGGCCCGGCTGGCATCGACTTTTTTAACCCTGGCATGGGGATGGGGACATCGAAGGATGGCTCCGAAAATCATGTTGGGCAGTTTAATGTCCGTCGGATATACCGCAGCACCGCTGACCCGCTCATACGCATCGACCCGGGGAGTGCGTTTTCCCACCACATCGGTCTGCTTCCAGAATGCCGGTTCTTCGCCCGGTGACGGGGTTTCAGGGACAGGCAGCCCCTCGGTATAATAAACATTATTTTGTTCAGCCATAATTACCTCTATTTGGTTTTAAGATCAGCTGCTTTGCCGGCAGCCCGGAAAATATGGGTATACGCGCCGCATCGGCAAAGGTTGCCCGAGACTCCGGTTCGTATCTCCTCAATGGACGGATTCGGCGTCTTTTCCAGAAGACCCGCTACGGACATTATCTGACCGGGGGTGCAGTAGCCGCACTGAAAGGCATCTTCTTCAAGAAACGCCGTCTGCACCGGACCCAGTTCTTCGCCTTCCATGAGTCCCTCCAGTGTGGTGATCCGATATCCCTCGGCCTCCACTGCCAGTGTCATGCAGGCATAACGGGGAATCCCATTCATCAGCACGGTGCACGCGCCGCATTCCCCCCGGCTGCAGCCCTCTTTGGTTCCGGTCAGACCGATCACCTCCCGCAGAATATATAACAGGGTCCAGCGGGGTTCGACCAGCAACGCCTGATTGATCCCATTGATATGCAGGGTGATTTTTACGGTATCTTTGGCATCCAGTATTTTTTCAGGGGGAGCCGGCCGTGGGGTCGCGGCCAGGGCGGCACCGCTCAATGAAGCCCCGACGACGCCGGTACTCATAATCTGGATAAACCCCCTTCGGCTCAGACCGTCTTTTTTGACCTTGTTGTTTTCCTTCTTTTGCGCGCCCATATAATTCCTTCCGCTATACTGTTGAAAAATTTAAAGGGTTTTTCCAAGGCAAACCTGATTTCCCCGGACTCTTATTTTCCAAAAGGACATTTGGGAAACGTGCAGGTGGCGCAATTTAAACAAAATCCGCCCACCGCCATATTTGCCAGATCCATGCGACAAATTTCCTGGCCGGCCAGAATCCGGGGCAGCAGAAGGTCCAGACTGGTGGTTTGATGAAACAAAGCGCAGGCCGGCACGCCCATGATTTGCGCTGCACCGATTTTTCCCACCAGGGTCATGGCGCCGGGCAGAATCGGAGCGCCGTATACGGCATGGGTCATTCCGGCCTGAAGCAGGCCCATTCGCGTCTGATCATCCGGATCCACAGACAGCCCGGCGGTGGTGATCATCAGGTCAACCCCCATGTCCATCATTGATTGGACACTTTCGGCGATAAGATCCGCATCATCGGGAACGACGGCGGAATGAACAACGGAGCCGTTTAACTTTTCCACCTTGCTTCGGATGATCGGCTCAAATTTATCCTCGATCAGTCCTGAGAACACTTCGGTACCCGTGACCAGGATGCCGACGCGGGCGGTCCTTAATGGGATGATATTGAACAGTGGGCCGTCATTGACGCAGGCCATGGCCTGTTGAAATTGATCCCTGGCCAGATAAAGAGGGATGGCCCGGCAGCCGGCAAACGGTCGGTCCCGGTCTACAAGAATATTATTCTGGCGACTGGTGCACATCACGTTGGCCACGGTGTTGAATTTTATCAGGGAGGGTTCGTCAATGGTCAGCAGTCCGTTGATTTCGGCGTAGAAATTAATTTTTCCCTCTGACGGCGGTGTTTTATAATACACTCCGGCTCCCGCCATGCTGCCGGCAAATGCCGTGACCGCATCATTTTCATGGATCCACTGACCGGCATCCACATTGTTTTCACCCATGACATAAATAATCGATCGTCCCATCTTCTGGAGCCGGCAAATGTCCCCGGCGCTGATTTTCTGTCCGGCTTTAAATTCAGGACCTTTGGATTTTCCCGGCACAATCCGGGTCATGTCATGAAGCGCCGTTTTGCCGACGGCATTTTCAACCGGAACGGATGTGAGAGCAGGAGATGATTCCGCATTAGCGGACGGACAAACATACGATTGGCAAGGGCTTTCTCCCCGGCAACCCCGGCAGATGGCCCCGTGGTTTTTGGGATAGGCTTCGCCGCAGATCGGGCACACGACAAAGGGGCCGGAATTTTCTTTTTTTTGAAGCCGCCGACGCATACGCATCGGCACAAGAGTGAAGTATTGATCCCCGGCTTTTTCTATTTCGTCAAACAATCGGTCGTGGTCCGACTCCTGTTCGGTGGTTTCCTTGAGTAACCAGGCTTTGATTTTCGGAAAATTTTTGAGTTTTTCCAGGTCAATGGCCGCCCGCCAGCCGTCGAAGCTGAATTTATCATAAAGGCCGACAGCGTATCGCCCCAGATCGAGCACCCGCATCCTGCCGTTGCCCGTGCTGCAATGGGTAAGCAGCTGGACGGCATCCGGCAGATATTTATTTGTTTCCACCAGCGCTTCCCACATAGTGTCTTCGGGCATTTTTTGTTGGAGAGCGGCCACCATATATCCGCCGATCAGTAGTCCGGGGGCGGGATACCCCTGAAAGGATTGCGCCAGTTTTTTAAATTCCCGAAATGTATAATCGCCGATATTCATGAAATCATCCACTGATCAAGGTCCATACGGAAGCTGAAACCAACTCCGGAAATGGCTCATGGTGTATGCTCGTCGAAAGGGCTCGCCGATCAATTAAAGCCCGCAACTGCCAAAAAGCGGCTTTGAGATTTTCTTATTCCAGGAGGGGCTGTTCCCGTACCGACCAGGCGCCGGTGGAAGCACGATATACGTAAATATTATCATCCGTGTGAACCAGAGCCAATGTGGCCGCCATCTCAAGGGAATGGAAGGTATCCCCTGCCTCAAGAACGATTTCAGCGTGGTTGCCTGTTTCCGAGGCAAAACCGATGGCCCGGTCAGAAGTCACCACCACACCAAAATTTTGACCGGCAGCTTCGGCAAAAAGGTTTTCACCTAACCGAAACTCAACTTCGGCAAACCTGTTTTCCGTCCCCCCGAATCCCAGAAACCGTTCATCCGTTACCAGAATCACTACCGCGTCTCCCAACTCCAGTCGGGCCGACTCCGCTTCACCGGATTCAAAGGGTTCGGATAACCAGGATTCCGAGGCAGATGAAATTGCCAGAAATCGCTGATCCGTCACCACCGCCGCCACATGGCCTTCTTCTTTTATGATAAAAACCTCTTCGTCAAACGCAAGATTAACCGGTACCGAAGGTTTTTGATTTCTGAACACGACCAGTTTGTCATCTAATGTTTGAACCTGCAGATACTCTTTTTCATCCCATACGGAATCATAAGAATCTCTCAAATCCAGATCTCCGACACCGTTTTGGGCATAGCAGATGCCGATTCCGGAAAAGATGACAATCCCCAGAAAAATAGATAAAAAATTATATTTGTTTCGACGCATCAGCTATTCCTTCCGTTAAACAAGTTCAGATCAAAATCTTTCCCATCATCACCCGGTACGTCGGATCTTCCTGTTTCCATCGCTTTACCGAAAAAAGATTGTTTCGGTTGTTCTTATCCGGTCAAGACCGGTACCGGATGGACCTGCGCATTAATTTAAGATAAAAAATGACTCGATAAAATAGGGGGAAACGGGTATTTTTAAATGAAGATCGATATTCATCGCGATTTGAGCGCTGTCTTATATCTTCGTCACATACCCTTATTTTTCTTTAACGCTCCGGTATGGCGGAAACTGTTTTCTTTTTTGATCCGAGCCTACTGTACGAACCCAAGGCAAATAGGTGTCAGACCCTATTTTTTTCAAGAGCGGGTTGACCGCCAAGCGTTATAAGCCGGATATCGAGATCTTTTCTTGTCGGAAAGATGGAGCAGCGCTCCGGAATGGAAATCGAAATCATTCTATGGAACAAAAATAATCCTCGAAGATAAAGACTCCGAACGGGCAAGACCCTACAATGGGTCCGGCCCATCCGGGATGATGGGGATATTTGTTTTCAGACCAAAGGATTTCAACCTGTGGTATTTTTATACAGGGGCGAGATATTACGAAGAGTTTCGACGATTTTTTTGAGTTCCTCCAAAAACCGGCGGACCTGGTCTCTGGTGTTTTCCAGGCCGAAAGCCAGCACCAGGGTGCCCTGGGCGTCGGCGTGGCTCAGGCCCAGAGAGAGCAGCACGTGGGAGGCCCGCAGGGAGCCGGTAGCGCAGGCCGAACGGGTTGATACCGCAAAACCGGCCTCATCGAGCATCAGCATCACGCTTTCGCCTTCGATATATTGAATGGATACCGATGCTACATGGGGCAGGCTGTATTCCGGATTCGTATTGACGATGTAATCATCAATATAATTGGGCAGTTCGGACAGAAAATATTGTTTCAGATCCAGCAAATGCCGATACCGGGTGTCCATATCCCGGGCCGCCAGTTCCGCGGCCTTGCCCATACCGATAATGCCGGTGAGATTTTCCGCGCCGGCGCGCTTGTTATTTTCCTGAACCCCGCCTTCCAGGAGGGGAAAAATCCGGGTGCCCCGGCGGATATAGAGCCCGCCCACGCCGGTGGGGCCGTAAAAGGTATTGGACGCGAAACTGAGCAGATCGACATTTAATTCCCGCACATCAATGGGAACCACGCCCACCGAATCCACCGCATCGGTATGAAACAGCACCTTTTTATCCCGTGCGATGCGGCCGATGTCCGCGATGGGCTGGATTGTGCCGGTTTCATTGTTGCTGTGCATAACGGAAACCAGGATTGTCTTGTCCGTGATGGCTTTTTCCACATCTGCGGGATTGATGCGGCCGCTGTTGTCCACGGAAAGGGATGTCACATCATAATTAAATGATTTCAGCCGCTTCAAACTCCGGATCACCGCGTTATGCTCGATGTTGGAGGTGACGATGTGGTTGCCTTTTCCCTGGGTGGCCATGGCCACACCTTTGATGGCGTGGTTGACGGATTCGGTACCGCCGGAGGTGAACACGATCTCCTTGGGATTTTCGGCATGAATCAGCCCGGCGG
>CAZRES010000137.1:0-7787 GCA_964598885.1 uncultured Desulfobacteraceae bacterium
GGGATGAACGCCATCAGCATTAACAAACGGATTATCCGCGGGGATTGAGCCATCATCATGGATCCGAAGGGTCTTGCCGTGCAGGCGGGTCAGGTCCTGGGCGGAATGCCGATCCCGGCGGTCCCCGGAGGTCACATACAGGCGATTCTGATCGTCAAACACCAGCCGCGATCCAAAATGGGCCTCCGTATCGACAAACGGCTCGGCCACCAGGATCACTTCCACATCCGACAGGGCGGTCGCTTCGACATTGAGACGACCCCGGCACACATGGGTGGCAAACTGACCGGGGGATTTACCGGACGCGGCATAACTGAGATAGACAAGCCGATTCTCCGCAAAATTCGGGTGGAGAGCTACATCCAGCAGACCGCCCTGGCCGGCGGCGGCAATCGACGGAAGCCCGGTGATTTGGGTCCGGGAACCCTTGGTGATATCGACCAGGTTCAGGCGACCGGGCCGTTCGGTAACCAGGGCCAAATGGTTTGCGCCGGGCAAAAAAACCATTCCCCAGGGATGCTCCAGCCCGGTCAGGACGGTATCGACCCGGTAGGATGCCGTCTGGCCGGCGGAACCGCCTTCCGATTCGTTGCATCCGGCGGCAAGGAATAAAAGTGCGCACACGAAAATAACGGATCGTGCCGTAATGATCATTTTCATTCCCCCTTTTGTTCAGAGTTTTATGGAATCATGACAACACCATACACGATCCGGCCGAGAAACTCAAAGGGAGCTTTTCTCTGCCGAACAGAGTATTTACCGGGACATCAATGATAATGGGGGCGCAGAAAATCCGGATTTCCTGAAGCTTCCATGCCGCCGTCTTGTATCCATCGGGTAACGTTGTCTTCGGATCGCCGGATCAATTCTTCGGTCCGTGAAAAGTTGAAGATGGACACGTCCAGCGGGCAAAGCACCGGGAGCACGATAATTTCAGCGGAATTGCCGTATTTTTCCATGTCAAATCCCAGCCGGTGGCCTACCGCCAGGTTCAGTGTCTGAAGGGCCATTTCCACCACTCCTTTTGGTGGTGTTTTTAACCCGCAACTCATTCCCGTGGGAAAAACAATGACCCGTTGCGCGCCTTTGCCAATGGCGACGGAAATCGGGGTATTGTTTGTTACGCCGCCGTCGATCAGATAGTGTTCGCCGAGTTTTACCGGCGGGAACACCCCCGGAATCGCCGAACTGGCCATAAGTGCTTCCAGAGCCGGTCCCGCGGAGAACGAAACTTCGACTCCGTTGAACAGATCAGTGGCGACGATATAACATGGGAGCCGGGTTTCTTCCAGCGACTTAAACGATAAGTATTTCTGGATAAGTTGTTTTAATGGCTTATCGCTGCAAATATGATTGCGCCAGGACAGAAAACTGAGGGCTCCGCCAAGGGGCGATAACTGGAAGACGTCCTGGCGCCTGATTCCTTTCCAGATGTTTTCCAGTCGGATCGTTCCTTTGAGGGTGGGATCCGAGGCAAAAAAGGCCACATTGATGGCGCCCACCGACGCGCCCACCAGAAAGTCCGCCTCGATTCCCGCGGCCGCAACCGCCTTTAACATGCCGACCTGGACCGCTCCCAGGCTTCCACCACCTGCAAACACGAACGCGGTTTTTTTCTTTTTATTCACGGACCGGCTCCTTTCGCTGCCTTACGACAGGCGGTTTATGCGGTTCGCGTTTTGCCCGTAACCTAACTCATTAAATAAAAGAGTTGGCCTTATTTTTCCCTATTATTACAGGTCAGGAAAAATGGTGATGGACTCAAAAAATCTCCCGGCAAGCATCGGTTTCCGTGACGGGGAAACGCACACCATCTCCGTGAACCGTTTATTCCAGATCCACCGCTCCCTTGGTTCTCTCCCTTCGGCTGGATTCCTTGGCGTCGTAATCGCTCATACAGCTATCGTTTTTCCCTTTGACCAGGGAGCATTCCAGATATTCGGCGGACTCGATGATGCAGGCCCGGATGGCTTTGCCGGTGGGGGTGTTTTCATATTTGCCCAGGTTCCCGGAGACGCCGCTGATGCTGGCCCCGAGATTGAGGCCGTAGGAGGTGGAACTGGCTTCCACGGTCCGTGAATCCACGATCTCGGCGGTTTCGGTATCGATTACCTTGAGATCAATGGCCATGTAGGCCTTGTCGCGGGATCCGCCGATGGAAAGCCCCATAAAGGAGATGCCGGCCCCGTCCCCGCTGGTCTCGGACTCAAACGAGGAAACCGATCCGGATACCAGATATTTGGCTCCTTTGATTTTTCCGATTTTGGCCCGGGTGGCCGAATCGATGCGGCCGGACGCGCCGAGATTTTGCTCCGAGAGCACGGCGTCGATTTCTTTGCGCTCCAGCACCTGGAATGCGTTGAGATTGGCCAGTTCCGCCGCCAGCATGTCCTGAAGTTCATGGCCCATGCTGCCGCTCCACCATCCCGCGGATGTCTGGTTGCTGAAACGAAGAACGCCGAGGCGCGGTTTTTCATCCGCGAAACATAAGGAATAAGCCGACAACATCAATCCCAGGGTCAACAGAACAATCGCTTTTTTCATAAGGCCTCCTGAAGAAGTAAAGAAGTTATGGTTTCCGAACAAATCCGGTGCATACGCAAAACCGATAAGCTGGCTCTTTCCTGGTTTTTATTTCGCGATTTTAGCGTGATTGTTTCCCCAAATTCTTTTGAGAGAAACGGGCCGCTCTGGACGGTGTGATGCCATCGTTTTAAGAGTCTAAAAATAATCCGGATTGCATCTCAGGTCAAGGCGTTTTTGTTCTCGTGGGATGTCGGTGATCCGCGGGGCCGGAAACTGCGCTTTCTCGGCGCCATAAGGGGCAGTGGCCGCGGATACATTCGTTGTTGCTGTCGTACTGGTCGCAGGTGAAAACCCTGTCGGCGCTAAGAGGTATGTTCAGGAACCGGCGGGAGATTTTCGCTGCCGCTGTCAGAGCGATGTAAGATTCCCGCTGGCAGCAGCGCGGTCCGCTGATGTCGGCGATTTGGGCCAGGACTTCGGAAACAATCCTCTGGACGTTCCGGCGGGCATGGGCGGTAAGGGGGGTGGCGCCCAGCAGCACGCTGAAGGCAATGCCGACACCGATGGCCGCGCCGCAACTGCCCCAGAAACCGCAGACGCCGCCGGGAACCTTGCTGCCGCGGTCAATACCGGTTAAAATAGTCTCTTTTCCGATGTCGCCGCCCAGATTGCGATACGCTGACAGGATGATGCCGGGCACGATGGCATGGTGTTCCGGGCCGTGCATGGGAACGGCCGGATGCCGCCGGATTTCGCCCAGCAGGCCCAGCAGGTCGGTTTCATGGGTCTGGGCGCAGATGAGACGGATGGCGCTCAGCCCCTGCTGTTGATGGCAGTCGTCACAGATATAGTGCCCGTGAACGCAGATGGTCTGGGTTTTTTTAGCGGCACCGCAGTAGTGGCAGGTTTTTACCTCTTCCCGGGAAAGATAGATGATCTTGCCGCCGCAGGCCATGCAGCCGGCGGCATAAGGTGAATCGTTTCCCGCCGGCCGGCCGGGCAGCTCAATAACGGTTGACGACGGAAGCCTCGGTTCGTCGGTGGGACAGCATCCGCAGTCGGTCTTATCGTTGGAAAAACTTTCCGTCAATGGCGTGGGCTCTGCTGCGGCCCCGCAGCAGGATCCGGTCATGGCGATATTGGCGACCTCGCCTGCCGCATCGAAAACCAGGACGGATTCATCAATCCCATGGGCTTCGGCCAGGGGTACGCGGCTTCGTTTGCCCTTGATGAGCAGGTCCCCGGCTTCAGTTACCATTGCCGCGAACGGACCCCGGTAGACCAGGTCGACTTGCTGTGCGGGGCCGGGTTTGTAGGCCCGGAAGGTCAGAGAGAAAAAACGGGTATCGCCTTCCTGGCGGTAGAAGAAGCGCTTGACCAGGGAGGCACCGGTGAAACCGGCGGAGCGCAGCATGGCCATCAGATCTTCCTGGGTCATGGCTCCGCCGAGACATTCCCCCCGGTACTGGTCGTTGTTTTTTATGGTTACGGGAATTGGTTCATCCGTGACGATGTCGGATACCACCAGGCGGCCGCCCGGCTTGAGAATCCGAAAGATTTCCTGAAAGGTCAACCGCTTGTCCGGGCTCAGATTGATGACGCAGTTGGATATCACGGCATCGGCGGCTTGATCCGGCAGGGGGATATTTTCCAGAAAGCCTTTTTTAAAATCGATATTTTCATATCCCAGGTTCCGGGTCACCTGGTCTAAGGATTTTCGTGCCAGATGAAGCATTTCATCGGTCATGTCAATGCCGTATATCCAGCCGGTTTCGCCTACCCGGGCTGCAGCCATGAAACATTCCACCCCGCTGCCGCTTCCCAGATCCACCAGGGTTTCGCCGGGCTGGGGGTCGGCGTCATTGACGGGACTGCCGCAGCCGTAGGAGCGTTGTCTGGACGCATGGGGGATAAAGTCCGCCGCTGCCTGCTCCGGCGCAAAGGGATTGACGATTTCGGTGTTGGCGGAAACCGCGGCGTTGGCGTAGAATTCGCGCACCGCGTGGTGGCCGAGATCATTGGCTACGGATATGACGCAGTTGCAATGGGTAAGCGACACCTCATTGCCGTCCGGACAGTCGTAGCGGACATCGCCCATGCGCAAGACCAGGTCGTTTGGCGATCGATGGTCGTATATGTCGGCCTGGCGGGCCATCAGCCAAAGGGCGATGTGGTTGTAAAGTTCCACATAGGGATCATGGCCGGTAAACGCGCCGCCGGCCAGAAAACTATGGTCCATATCACCGCCGCCGATGATAAATCGCAGGGGGTTTTCCAGATACGTTGGACTGTCGATCAGACTGGCCCGTCGAATTTCCTGCAATACCGGACTTTGTTGCCAGACCGTTTCCAACCCCTGGTCCAGATGACCGCAGAACAGTTCCGGGATGCCCACCAGGGCGGGTGACGGATAGATGCCGCCGTCGGGTCCCACGGTCAATGATTCCCAGCCGGTGTTGGACAGGTCAAAACGAGTCCCGGGAGTCGCAAACACCTGGCTCCGGAGGGTTTCAATATTGTCGATCAGAATCCCTTTGGCTTCGGCGGTTTCCGCCGCCCTGAAGAGATGGGGCGGGATTTCGGCCGGCGGGACAAACTGGGCCGAGGTTCCCTTGCCCCGGATAAAGTGCCAGAGGAGATGAATATTCGTAACCCCCAGATCATGGGCGATGGCTGTCATGCCGTCAAGATCGGCCAGATTGGTGCGGTTTACCGCCACGCAGAGGGTGACGGGAATATCGGCTGATGCGAGCAGAGCAAGGTTTTGCATCAGCCGCTCCCAGGTGCCGTCCCCGCGCTGGATTTCATGGGCCGGTTTCAAGCCGTCCATGCTGATCTGCAGATGCAGGCGGTTTTGCGGCAGGCCGCGCATCCGCTTGAGATGTTCGTTTACCGACATGCCGTTGGAAAGCACCACCACATGGGCCTGGGGATCTTTTAAAATGCTTTCAACCACGTCCATGAAGTCCGGATAGACAAAGGGTTCGCCCCCGGTAAAATAAAAGAGTTTGCACCCGGAGCTTTTGGCCTGTGCCAACGCGGCGTCCAGCAGACGCCGGGGCAGGGTGGCGGCCGATGCGGGAGAGCTCGCGAAAAGACAGTGGCGGCAGGCCAGATTGCACCGGTCGGTCAGGTGAAACCAGCATTCCTTGATGGCTCTCAGGGAAAGGGCGCTGTGACGGCCGTGATAGGGCAGCGGCGGGTCCCGGAAAAGCTGGGAGGCCAGGCGTTCAAGGGCCAGCAGGTTCTGGGCGTGGCTCCCTTCGGCTTCCAGAAGGCGGACGGCCCGATGGGTATCGCCGGTTTTCAGCAGGGCTTTGATGAGCCGGTCGCTTTTTGGACCGGCTGCCACCCAGTCCGGTTTTTCCGGTTGTACGTAAATCGGTCGTCCTTGATATTCCAGTCGCTGCCAGGGTATGGGTTTTATCATTTCGGTTTTCATAATGACTCTCGATTTTTCAAAGGTCGGTTTAACCGGGCATCCGTTTTTGGTTTTTTATAACCGTTTTTCCGGACATTCGCAACAGTTCCCGCAGATCGCTTCCCATGACGATGCAAAATCCCAGCGGGAAGAAGCATAAAAAGGGAATGGCCGGCCAGGTGCCCCGATGCCAGGCGAAAACCACCGGGACCAGGGTATAGAGCAAAAGCGGAAGGTTGATCACCAGGTTGATGAGGCCGTGGGTTTGAAAGGCTGTCTGAAATGCCACCGGGATGCCGTCGGTGATCCCGAATTTGGGGGTCCGCAAGAACACGCCGCCTTTTTGGGTCAGTCCTTTGATCACCGCCAGGGAAAAAAAAGGCGCCAGGCCGATGCTGGCTGCGGGCAGGAGGGGAAGCACCCAGAGGTCCCGGCGCCCGCAGTCCCGCCATCCATAAATCAGGTAATAGCAGATCACGGCGATGCCGGTGAGCAGAAATAGCGGCACGTCAAAACAGATGATCTGGTAAACGCCGATGCCGATACGGTTTAACAATACCGGAAATAACGTGATGGTGGCCGCAAACGCGAATATCCAGCAGAAATTGGCCAGTAAATGGCCCGCGGCCTCAATTTTGACTCCAGGGGATACTGCCGAGACCATGAGTTTCGGAAGGAGTTTTTTGGCGGTCTGAATGGCCCCTTTTCCCCAGCGCTCCTGCTGGCGCCGGAAATCGGAAAGGGTCACCGGAAGTTCCGAGGGGACCACCACATCGCCGGCGTATACGAACCGCCATCCGGCCATCTGGGCGCGGTAGCTTAAATCCAAATCTTCGGTCACGGTATCCGACGACCACCCACCGGCGCTTTCAATGGCAGTTTTCCGCCAGATCCCGGCGGTTCCGTTGAAATTGAAAAACAGCCCGCACCGGAACCGGACCTCGTGTTCGATGCCGAAATGGGTGGACAGCAGCAAGGACTGTAGACGGGTCAGCCAGGAATACCCGGCGTTGAGAAACCCCCACCTGGCCTGGACCATACCGATATCCGGACGGGTGAAATGGGGGACCATTTTTTGGAGAAAATCGGGCCGGGGAACAAAATCGGCGTCAAATACGGCGATCAACTCCCCGGAGGCCCGATCTAGTCCATTGGCCAGGGCACCGGCCTTATATCCCGTGCGCCGGTCTCGCCGGACGGGATAAACAACCATTCCCCGGGCGGACCAGCAGGCCACCCGTTCATCCACCACCTGCCGGGTGTGGTCGGTGGAATCATCCAGCACCTGGATTTCAAGCTTTTCCGTCGGCCAGTCAAAGGCCGCCACCGCGTCAATGAGTCGTCCGGCCACCAAGGATTCATTATACAGGGGAAGCTGGACGGTGACCAGGGGCAGTGTCTCTGGTAAGGAGAGATCTTTTTTACATTCAGGGGCTGGTTCAGGGGCCTGAGCCGTCCGGACGCACCGACGCCAGCAGTAAATCATCCAGATCCGGTGGATGCCGTAGAGAGCCAGTCCGCCGACGGCCAGAAAATGAATCACCGTCAGCACATTGAGGATCAGCGATGCCATGGATCATCTCACCAGGGGACGCTTCTGTACCCACTCTTCGGTGCCGCCTTCATAGTTGAGGGCGACCGGCAGCTCGCTGAGCTGATGGACCAGCCAGGTATAGCCGGACCGGATGCCGGCGGTGCAGTAGTAAACCACCGGTTTATCCAGATCCACGCGCTGTTTTATCAGCAGCATCTTGAGTTCTTCAGGGGAAAGGACCTGTCGCTGGCGGCCCTGGTAAAATTTTTTCCAGGAGATATGGACCGCTCCCGGCAGACGCCCGGG
>CAZRES010000138.1:0-7785 GCA_964598885.1 uncultured Desulfobacteraceae bacterium
AAAAAAACAACCGCTGGGAATAATTGATGCGTTCGTAAAAGTCGATTTTGAGCAAAATCCGACTTTTACGAACGCATCATAATTGATTTATCCGAACATATAAAGGCAGGCGATCACCGCAAAAACAATGCCGGCCAGATCAGCGGTCAGGGCCGCTCCCAAGGCATGGCGGATCCGCCGCACCCCCACGGCCCCGAAATAGACCGCCAGCACGTAAAACGTGGTCTCCGTGGAACCTTGAAACGTGCTGACCAGATATCCCGCATAACTGTCCGGCCCGACGGCGGGATCATTAATGATGGATGCCAGCACGCCGTAGGCGCCGGAACCCGACAGGGGCCGAAGAATCGCCATGGGAAGGGCCTCGGCCGGCAATCCGACCCGGCCGGTCCATGCTCCCAGAAACTGCACCATGACCTCCATGGCGCCGCTGGCCCGGAACATGCCCACCGCCACCAGGATGGCCACCAGGAACGGAATAATACGCACGGCTACCTGAAAGCCCTCCTTGGCGCCCTCGATAAAGGCTTCATAGACCCGCACGCCCCTGAATACGCCAAACAGCAGGAACCCCACCATCAGAGACGGAATAATCCACGGGGAAACGGTTTTTCCGAACACAATCGCCAGGGGAATCAGAGACGCCGCCGCCAGCAGGGCCAAAACGCTGACCCAGCCCGGATAACCTTCCTCCGAATTCCAGGCCGCCGCATCCTCTTTCCCGGGCGCGTCGAGGATCTCGGAATGCGCATCAGCGGAATCCGAAGCCGGTTTTGCCGGAAAAACGGAAGAATCCGGCCGGGAATCCCCGTTGGCGGGGGATTCGGAAATCCCGGAAGACGCGGCCGGGGCTGAAAACCGCGAATAGAGCTTTGCCGCCAGGATGGCCACCAGCGTGGAACCCATGGTGGCAAACAGGGTGGTGGGCAGGATGGCAGCGGGATCCATGGAACCGGCCGCGGCCCTCAATGCAATGACGCCCGTGGGCAGCAGGGTGATGCTTGAGGTGTTAATGGCCAGAAACAGGACCATGGCGTTGGTGGCCGTTCCCTTTTCGGGATTGAGCTTGTCCAGTTCCTGCATGGCCCGGATGCCGAACGGCGTGGCCGCGTTTCCAAGACCGAGCACATTGGCGGACAGGTTTAAAATCATGGCCCCCATGGCCGGATGATCGGCCGGAACCTCCGGGAAAAGACGGACCATCAGGGGACGGATCAGCCGGGCAATAATCCGGAGCAGGCCCCCGGCCTCGGCGATCTTCATCAATCCCAGAAACAGGGTCATCACCCCGATCAACCCGATGGCCAGTTCCACGGCTCCAGCAGCCGACGCCACCATTTCCGCGGAAAGTTGTTCCATTGGCGACGGCCCGGCCGCCTCCGGAGACCAGGCAAACTGCCGGAACCCGGCAAATATAAAGGCGATCAGCACAATGGCGCAAAAGACAATATTCATTGATATCGCCGCTGCTTACTCAAACAGGCATCGTTGAATCATGGGGCCGTTCCCGTCCTCGTAATCGGTTTCAAATACGTCGGATGCGACGCGCCGGACCCGGCAGGCCATAGGCAGCCGCAGGTTTTTTTCCTGGGCCGTCATCACCGGAACGTCGTAATAAAAATTGGAATGTTTCAAGGGACCTTTTTCCGTTGTCCGTTTTTGAACAAACTCCCGGTGGGCCCGCAACCGCTCTTTTACCAGAATCCGGGCCGGCCCGACGCTGCTTTCCATCCGGAAGACGATGGCCTCTTTAAATCCAGCATCGATTTCATAGCCGATACTGTTTCTTCCCGCTGCTGCGGCAGCGGCCAGGGTGGTGCCGGAACCCGCGAAGGGATCGAGAACCGTATCGCCCGCAACAGAATACATGTGGATCAGCCGGTAGGGGACGTCAAAGGGAAATGCCGCGCTCCTGTCGCGCAGCGCCTTATTCTGGATTTTCTGACGCGCGCCCTTGACATCCATCCAGACATCCGAAAACCAGCGGTTTCGCTCCTCCCAGAAAACCGCGCTTTCCCGGCGAATCTGACTTTCCGATCCCGCTTCAAAGACCCGCTTGTCTCCCTTGCGCGCAATCAGGATATATTCATGCTCCAACGTGACATAGGCCCCGGCCGGCAGCATGCCCGCTCCCATGAACTTGTTGGGCGCGTTGGTCTGTTTCCGCCAGATCACGGCCGGCAGCAGAGTGAGCCCTTTTTCATACAGGCGGTTTACCATGCGGACATGATTGGGATATAGCGTAAAGCGGCCTTTAAGCGTCCGGACCGCATCCCCGATATTGATACAGGCAAATCCGCCGTTTTTCAAAACCCGGATCATCTCGTCCCAGACCGGATCAAGCTGCCGATGCATCAGCTCAAAGGCCCGGTTGCCGTCTTCTTCTCTTAAGGCCTTGTCGATTTTCGGGTCCGCGTTCCGGAACATCTCATCCCACATGGCGATCATGGGATACGGCGGCGATGTCACCACCAGATCGACGCTTTCGTCGGCGACCGCCGACATGTTGCGGGCGTCGGCGAAAAAAAGACGATGCGTGGTTTTCATGAATGCCGGTTCCCGTTTACTTCCAATATTTTACCGTGCTTTTGACGATGCTGAGCACTTCATTCATGTCATCGGTGAGATGCATGATGTTCATGTCCTCCGGCGATATCATCCCTTCGTCCACAAGCCGGGCCCTGATCCATTCCAGCAATCCTTCATAGTATTGAGTGCCGAACAGAATGACCGGCAAAGGCTTGATCCGATGGGTCTGGACCAGGGTAATGGCTTCGGCAAATTCATCCAGGGTCCCGAATCCGCCGGGCATGATAATATACGCCAGGGCGTATTTGACAAACATGACCTTGCGCACGAAAAAATAATTAAATTGCAGGTTGATATTGGCATAAGAATTGGGCCGCTGTTCCCGGGGAAGGATAATATTCATGCCCACCGATTTCCCGCCTTTTTCCGCAGCCCCTTTATTGGCGGCCTCCATGATTCCGCCGCCGCCGCCGGTGATCACGGCAAATCCGTTTTCAACCATCATGCCGGCCAGGGTTTCGGTCATCTGATAATACGGATGGTCCGGCGCCACCCGGGCGGACCCGAAAATGGAAACCGCGGGGCCCAGATCGTGAAACGCTTCCACGCCGTCGACAAATTCCCCCATAATTTTAAAAAGCCGCCACGATTCGCTGAACCGCATTTCATCAATGGGAAACTGCTCTTTCATAAAAGGATGCTCCAGAATGATAACGGGAAAAAAATCCACGGGCCATGAACCCGCGGACGACAATTTTGAAAAACCGGCGCACGGCCGGAAAAGTCAAACGCCTCAGCTTCTGCCGTTAAATCCGATGGTGATCCGGTCACCGTCTACGATCACCGGCACCCGGCGTCTTCCGTCCGACAATTTTAACATGTGCTCCAGGCTTTTTTCGTCTTTTACCACATCGATATATTCCACGGCGATGTTTTTCGCCTTATAGGCTTCACGAGCCCCATTGGTAAACGGTCAGGCGCTTTTGCCGTAAATCGTTATTTTTTCGGCCATATCCATCCTCCCGGCATCCCGATCACATTAAAAAACAATTGATAAATCAGACTATTATAATAATAAACCGTAGACATTCATTATCAGTCCGACCCCGGAGCTGTCAATCCTTTTAGTGGGCAGCATTTCATTGACAATTCCACAATCATCGTGCTAATCTTAATATTTTCGAAAAAATAAATTATTAAGCATATAAAGATGTTAATGGATAACAACGCAAAAAGAGTCACCGTGATCAGCGAACTGGGTCTGCACGCCAGGCCGGCGGCCATGGTGGCCCAACTGGCCATGAAGGCCAAATCGGATATCTGGCTGATCAAAAAGGATCAGGCGGTCGACGCATCCAGCATCATCGACATTCTGGCTCTTGAATGCCGAAAAGGCACGGAACTGGTCATTCGCGCCGAGCATCCAGAGGATATGGACATTGTCGAGAGGATCGCCGTGCTGTTTAAAAAAGGTTTTACGGAGTAACCGGCTCATGAATGCACCCCAAACAGGCGAAATCAGATTAACGGGTATCGGCGGATCACCGGGTATCTGTATTGGAAGAGCGTATCTGGTCAACAGGGACGGGGTTGCGGTCGTTGAAAAATATCATATCCATTCGAACAATATCGATAATGAAATCAATCGGTTTAAAAACGCGGTGTCAAAAGCGAAAAAAGAACTGACCGCTATCCTCGCCGAACTTCCCGAGGACCTGAAAAAGCATGCCTATATTCTGGAAACCCACATGCTGCTGCACAAGGATAAAATGCTGTACGGCAAGGCGATTGACGGCATCAAAACTCAACGCATCAATGCGGAATGGGCCTTGCGCGAAGCAACCGCCGTGGCAAAGGAGATGTTTTCCAATATCGCCGATTCCTATCTCAAGGGGCGCGGCGCTGATATCGAACATGTTTCCGACCGGATCATGAGAAATCTTGTTGGGGCCAAGGATGTCGATATTTCCGGAATCAACAGCCGGGTCATTCTGGTGGCCAACAACCTGTCGCCGGCGGAAACCAGCCAGATTCAGCTTGAAAAGATCATGGGATTCGTCACCGACCGGGGGGGCAAGGATTCCCACACCAGCATCATCGCCCGCACCCTTGAAATACCGGCGGTGCTCGCTCTGGAAACCGCCACCGTCACCATCAAAAACAACGATATTCTGATCGTGGACGGCACCGAGGGGCTGGTCATCATCAACCCGGATGAGAAAACGCTTATTACCTATGAAGCGCGCGCGGCGACATACAAGGCCCGCAAGGCCGACGCCCTGCGCACCAGCGATCGCCCGGCAAAAAGTCATGACGGGAAACTGTTTCGGGTTATGGGCAACATCGAACTGGCCGAGGAAATCGTTGCGGTCAAGGACCACGGCGGCGACGGCATCGGTCTTTTCCGCACGGAATTTCTCTATATGAACCGGCCCGACGTCCCCGGGGAACAGGAGCTGTTCGAAAAATACAGGGAAGTGGCGGAGTTGATGTCGCCGCAACCGGTGACCATCCGGACCCTTGATACGAACGGCGACAAGGGGATTGAGGCCGGCCAACCGGAGGAAGAAACCAATCCGGCCCTGGGCCTGCGGGCGATCCGGTTCTGCCTGAAAAACAAAGACATATTCAAGACGCAGCTCCGGGCCATTCTCCGGGCCGCGGCCTACGGCAACGTGCGTCTTCTGATCCCCATGATATCAAGCTGCGAGGAAATCGACCAGACCAAAAGCATGATCGCGGAAGCCGCCCAAAGCCTTGAAAACGACGGTCTGGATTATAACCGGGAAATTGAATTCGGCATTATGATGGAAGTCCCGTCGGCTTTCATTATGGCGGATGCTATGGCCACCATGGTCGATTTTTTCAGCATCGGCACCAATGACCTGGTACAGTATCTTCTGGCCATCGACCGGGGCAACCGGCATGTGGCCTATCTTTACAGCGCGCTTCATCCCGCGGTTATCCGGCTGGTCAAGCAACTCGCCGACGTGGGCAAAAAGGCCGGCATCAATACCTATATGTGCGGGGAAATGGCCGCTGATATTCGTCATTTGCCGATTTTAATGGGCATCGGCATTTCGGAATTGAGCATGTCGCCTCAGTCGATCCCCCTGGTTAAAAATGTCATCCGGAAAATCAGTGTAGCCGAATCCCGGGTATTTCTCAAAGAAGTGCTCAAACAGACCACCACCGGCGATATCCTCCAATTGATCGAGGACACTTACGGCGGGCTGCTGTCTGAAACGCTGTATTCGCGGATGACTCCGGAGCCGCAACCAACGGGACGAACATAAAAGGAACGCATCCACTTGAGTAACGATCATATCAAAATAATAGCGGAAAACCGGAAAGCCCGGCATGATTATCACATTGACGAAGAAATCGAAGCCGGCATGGTGCTGGTGGGCACTGAGGTCAAAGCCATGCGCTTAGGGCGAGCCAACCTGAAGGATTCGTACGGCAAATTCAAAAAAGGGGAACTTTTTATCTGCCAGATGCACATCAGTCCCTATCCCTTTGCCTTCCACGACAATCATGAACCTTTGCGAATGCGCAAACTGCTGCTCAAAAAATCCGAGCTCAAGCGGCTTTACGGGAAAATGCGGGAAAAAGGATTCGCCCTGATTCCCTTAAAAGTGTATTTCCGGGACGGAAAAGCCAAAATTACCATGGCCCTGGCCCGGGGAAAGCGCAAATACGATAAACGGCAAGCCATCAAGGATCGCGAAATCAAACGGGAACTCGACCGCGCCCGGAAAAAATGATTTTCCGGCTTACCGGCGGCATGTCTCTTTTGTATCCGCTATTGTGTCCGCTATTGTGTTGACAATGCCGTTGATCGGGATTATATTTTACGCAAACAACGTCGCGATACCCCCATATCAAGGGACCCTCCTGTCTGGGGGCGAAATGGTTTCGACGGGGACAAAGAAGCTTTGGTTGCATACCGAGTCCCGCTGACTCGTAAAACAGGCGGATCATAAACATAATCGCAGACGATTATAACTACGCCTTGGCCGCTTAGTCGGCCAACGTCCTTCCGGGTTTCCTCCTGCGGATCCGGTATGGGCGTCGACTTGCAGGATAACCGTTACCGATTTTCTGTTGCGGCAGCGGTGAAACTCTAACAGAATAGCAATTCAAGTATCCCGCCTGAAGGAGACTTGAAGCGCGAAATTCAGAATTCAGGCTATGTATGTAGAAGCCATTGTGGAATGTTTCCGGACGCGGGTTCGACTCCCGCCGCCTCCACCATTTTACTGTTAATATTTTCAGTGGGGTAGACGGGTCATCACCCCCGGATTTTGCGGTTTGTGACCAATTGGTGACCATTTTTTGGTCACGTTTTTTACCCCTCATGCGTACCCTGCCGATTCCTGTAACGCCTTTCAAAAGCTGCACCATCTTGTCGGGTCCGATGGGGGATGTATCGTCCATCAGTGCGGAACACCATGGATGTGTCCACCTGACCCAACATACGGGCACCACTCGGGTGCCTCCCCTTCCGCAAGTGCCCAGGAAGCGAACGTATGGCGGGTTTCGTACATTCGGCGCCTCGGCAACCCGCTTTTCGCCATCACCCGAAGCCACAACTCCCTGAGTTTATCCTGAAGAATCGGCCGGCCATCTTTGTTTACAAAAACATAGTCATTGTCAAAGGCCGCCGTCATGGCTTTTTGCCGGTTCAGGATATCGCGAATCGTTGAGGTTAGAGCGATTTGGCGATAGCTGCTTTCGGTCTTGAGGTCTTCCTTTTCCCGGTTTCGCACCCGGCTCAACTCGACGCTGAAAACATCTTCTTCAACCGCCGACCATTTCAGGGCCACCTGCTCAGATGGACGCAACCCCGTATTGACCGCAAATTCAAAATAAGGGCGATACCACTCGGGAATAACGGTCAGCAGGATATTCCATTCTTCATAATTGAAGGGCATGACCCTGAATTTTCGGGAATTCGGCAGCTTCAGACCCGCAAACGGATTGGGCAAATTAAAACCGTATTCAATCAACGCATCCGCCGCAATCATGCGCAGGGGGATAAAAATGTTCTGAATCCGTTTATTGGATAACGGTTTCCCCTTAGGGGTTTTTTTGCCTTTCAAGTGGACGTGAAACTTTTTCATCAGCACGGGGGTAAATTTGCTGAACGGGATCTCGGCAAAATACGGCAGCAGGTGATGATTAACTACATTGAAATGTTGGGGTATATTTCCTTTGCCAGGAAACGAAGATTTTCAAGGTAAAAATCAAAAT
>CAZRES010000139.1:0-7638 GCA_964598885.1 uncultured Desulfobacteraceae bacterium
TTCAGTCGCATGGAACCTGCCAGGTCCGCGGCGGAATACCCTCAGTAATTGCAGCAGAAGGCCAGAATGGTCGGTTGAAAATCGGTGGTCATTGGGCTCCTTCCAGCAAGGCGTCCACCTTGCTTATGATTTGATCGTCTTCATACCAGTTGAGCTGAATCGCCTTGGCCGGACATTCGGCGGCGCAGGCTCCGCATCCCTGGCAAAGGGCATCGTCGATCTCGCTGACGCCTTCGGCGTTAATCCTCGGCACATCGAACGGGCAGGACCGGACGCAGATCAGACAGGAAGCGCACATATCCTGATCCACACGCGCCACCACCGCGGAAAGCGTCAGATAAGGCTGGGAGAGCATGGTGGTGGCCCGGGAGGCCGCAGCCATGGCCTGGGCAATCGATTCGGTGACGAGTTTGGGGGCATGGGCCGTGCCGCACAGGTAAAATCCATCGGTTCCCATTTCAACGGGCCGGAGTTTCACGTGAGCCTCGATGAAGTAATTTTCCGGGTTCCGGTGGACCTTCAGGATACGGGCCAGTTCTTCGGTGTCTTCGGCGACCATGCCCGCGCTCAAGACCAGCAGCTCGGCATCCACGCTGATTTTACGTCCCAGGATATGGTCCGTGAAGGTCACATTGATCTTATCCCCGGCCGGTGTGGATACGGGCGGGTCTTCCGGATCGAACCGGAAGAACATGACGCCAAGACGCCGGGCTTCGGTGTAGTAGTCTTCCAGCAGTCCGTAGGTCCGGATGTCGCGATAAATTATGAAGACCTGGGCGTCGGGGTTGTCGCGCTTGATGTGAATGGCGTTTTTGATGGCGCTCTGGCAGCAGATCCGCGAGCAGTTGGGATTGTCTTCGTTCCGCGACCCCACGCACTGGATCATGACCACCTGATCCAGTCCCGCGGCGAATGTTTTATCTTCCAGGCGTTCGGCAAGTTCCAGCTGGGTAACAACGCCGGGGTTTTCGCCATAGAGGTATTCGGTGGGCCGGTATTCTCCCGCGCCCGTTGCCATGATCACCACGCCGTGTTCGATTTTGCGGCTGGCCATGCTTTCGCCCACCAGCACTTCGGTCTTGAAATTGCCTTTAAAGCCGGAAAAGTCGACGATCACCGACTGGGTCAGTACATCGATTTTGGGATGATCGGAGACCTTTTCGATCAGATCATTGACATAGGCCCGGATATCCATGCCCTCGATGGTATGAGTCAGGCGTTTGGCCAGCCCGCCCAGGGTATCTTCCTTTTCGACAATCACCGCGGAAAAACCCTGTTCCGCGATCCCCAGAGCCGCGGTCATGCCGGCCACGCCGCCGCCTACGATCAGGGCCTTTTTCGTCACCGGTATCCGGCGCTCGTGCAGGGGCCGCAGGGAGGCGGCTCTTGCCACGGACATGCGCACCAGTTCCCGGGCTTTTTCCGTGGCCATCTCCGGCGAATCCGAATGAACCCAGGAATCCTGGTTGCGGATATTGGCCATTTCAAACAGGTATTTGTTTAATCCCACGGATTCGAGGGTGTCCATGAAAATGGGTTCATGGGTTTTCGGGGTGCAGGAGGACACCACCACCCGGTTGATCCCGTGTTCCTTGATGATTTCTTTCATCTGTTCCTGGGCGTCCTGGCTGCACGTGAACAGATTTTCGCCCGAATAGACCACGTATGGCAGGGTGGCGGCATACTCCTTGATGCTGGGCACATCCACCACGCCGGCGATATTGATGCCGCAGTCGCAGACAAAGACGCCTACCCGGGGTTCCTCGCCTTCCACGGAGATTTCGCAGGGCCGCTCAACGGTTTTGAGCATGGTGCCCCGGGCGTCGACCAGACGGGCACCCGCCGCGCAGGCCGCGGCACTGGCCTCGGTAATCGATGAGGGGATGTCCTTGGGCCCCTGGAAAATGCCGCAGGCAAATACCCCCGGCCGGGACGTGTTCACCGGCGCGAAGGGGTTGGTGTCGACAAAACGGTGCTTGTTGAGGGCGATATCAAGGCGCCTGGCCGTTTCCATGGTGGATTTCGGCACCTGCAGGCCCACGGAGAGCACCACCATGTCGAATTCCTGCTGATTAATATTGCCGGCTTCATCCACGTAGCGCAGCAGAAGATTCTGCGTTTCCGGAATGACGTCGATGGTGTGAATCCGTGCCTTGACAAATGTCACCCCGGCTTCATCCTGGGCCCGGCGGTAGTATTTTTCGTAATCCTTCCCAAAGGTGCGGATATCCATGTTGAAGATCACGGTTTCCAGATTTCCGCCGGCATGCTCCGTCGCGATCATGGCCTCCTTGATGGCGTACATGCAGCAGACCGATGAACAGTATTCGTTGCCGCACCGGTTGGTGTCCCGTGAGCCGATGCACTGAAGCCAGGCGATCCGCTTGGGCTCTTTGTGATCCGACATCCGCACCAGATGCCCCATGGTGGGGCCCGAGGCGCTCAAGATCCGTTCGAATTCCGTACTGGTCAGGACATTGGGGCAGGACTGGTAGTGATAAATGTCTTCCAGGACCGATGGATCATAGGCGTCATTGCCGGGACAGAGGATGACGGAACCTACGTCGATATGGCGCTCCACCGCGAACTGATTGTGGTCGATGGCGTCGGCCAGGCAGGCCTTGACGCACTGGTAACATTCCGAGCAGATGCCGCACTTGAGGCATCGTTCGGCTTCGGTGCGGGCCTCGGTTTCATTGTATCCATAGGAAACTTCGAGAAAATTGCATTCCCGGGCCTCAGGATCCAGGCATCGCACCGGCACCCGGTCTTTGTGGGGTTCGCCGATGACGTCCGGCTTTTCAAAGGTCCATTCTTTTTGGCGGCCTTCGGTCAGGTCCATGTTGTTGATGAAGCGATGGATGCTTTCGGCGGCCTCCTTGCCGCAGGCCACGGCATCCACCACGGATTTGGGACCGTAGAGGGCGTCGCCGCCGCCAAAGACCCAGCCCAGGGAGGTCTGTAGGGTCACGGGGTCGGCATCCAGACCGCCGCCCCGGGTCATCGGAACGCCCTGCTCCTGCAAACCTTCGGCATTCGTGCTTTGCCCGATAGCGATGATCAGAGTGTCGCCGAAAAAGGCCTGGCAGGCTTCCTCGTCATAGGTGGGGCGGAACCGGCCGTTTTCATCAAACACGGCGGTACAGGTTTTAAATTCAATACCGGAAAAGCGCTTGTCCTGATCAATGAAAAAGGATTTGGGACCGAAACTGTTGACGATCTTGATTTCGCTCTCCAGCGCTTCCTGAATTTCGTGTTCCCAGGCGGGCATTTCCTTGCGTTTTTCCAGACAGACCATGGTCACATTTTTGGCGCCCTTGCGCTTGGCGGTCAGGGCCACGTCTACGGCCACATTGCCGCCGCCGATGACCAGCACCTCATCGCCCACGGCGACCTCTTTGCCCATGGCCGCATCCCGCAGAAAATCAACGCCCTGGAGCACGCCCACGGCATCCTCGTTTTCCACGCCCAGGCGCCGGCCGTTATGAAGACCGATGCCCAGAAACACCGCTGAATATCCATCGGCCTTAAGGCTGTCAAAGGTGATATCCTTTCCGAAGGCGACATTGGTGCGGATTTCCACGCCCATTTGTTCAATCAACTCGATCTCGGCGGCCAGAATATCTCTGGGAAGCCGGTATTCCGGAATGCCCACGGCCATCATGCCGCCGGCCACGGGGAGTTTTTCAAAAACGGTGACCCCATAGCCCTGTCTGGCGAGATAGGCCGCGGCGGTAAGGCCCGCCGGGCCTGCACCGATGACGGCGATTTTTTCTTCCCGCTTTTCCGCCGCGGTTTCCACCACCGGGGCTTCTTTCTGCTCCCGCTCCCAGTCGGCCAGGAACCGGTGGAGCTCGCGGATGGCTAACGGTTCATCATACTCGCCCCGGGTGCATTCGCCTTCGCAGGGATGGTGGCAGACCCGGCCGCAGACCGCGGGAAAAGGGTGGTCTTCCCGGAACAGCTCAATGGCTTCCTTGTATTTGCCCTGGTTGATTAAGGCGATGTATCCCTGGATGCTGACATGAGCCGGGCAGGTGGCTTTGCAGGGCGCGGTCCCGAGCTTGGTGATGGCATAGGCCCCGGGAATGGCCTGGGCGTATTTTTTGAAGGCGGCTTTCCGGTTGGAGAGAAACTTGTCATATTCATTGGGAACCTCGATGGGGCAGGCCTTGGCGCATTCCCCGCAAGAGGTGCATTTGGTGGTATCCACATAACGGGGTTCCTGGCGGACGCGGGCGGAAAAACGGCCGGGTTCGCCTTCAAGGGCAAGCAACTCCGCGGTGGTAAGAAGTTCAATGTTTAAGTGCCGGCCGACCTCGACCAGTTTGGGTGAGATCACTCACATGGCACAGTCATTGGTCGGGAAGGTCTTGTCGAGTTCGGACATGAGGCCGCCGATGGCCGATGTTTTCTCCACAAGATAGACATAATAGCCCGAGTTGGCCAGATCAATGGCGGATTGCATGCCGGCGATGCCGCCGCCGACCACCATGACCGAGCCGATGGGATCTGATTGGGGGTGCTGCGCGTCGGATTCAATATGGGCCATTCCATGCTCCTTAAAAATGATGACGTATTAATTAACCACAGTTTTGATGCTTGATCAGTGTTTCAAAGAAAAAAAGATAACTACTAAAAAAAATATTCCATGTCAATAGATGCGAAAGGATAAAAACATTCCATATATAAATAATTATAATGAGATATATCTCTTTTATAGTTATGGTTTGACAATTGGTCAGCGTTTCCAATAAATAATGATGTCAAATACGGTAAATGCAACCGACAAGGCAAATCATGCGAACCGGGCAGATCATGAAACCCGCTTCCGTTTTTTACCGGCTGAATTTTAAATCTTGACGCACTTGACGCACAATGCCACAATGTGTCATCTTGCGTCAATAAAATAACACCACCGGTTCAAAACCATACGGAGCGGGACGGTTGTCAAATCCGTAAACCGTAAGCCAATTTTTTAAAAAATTCATAGGGAAACAGAAAAAAAATGAAAAGAAGAATGCATAATACGTACTGGAAACACTGGTTGGCCATCGTCTTCACGGGTTTGCTGTGCACGTTGATAACCGTTTCAGCGGCCTCCGGAGCCGGGTGAGGCAATGATCCGCTGACCGTGAATGTCAGCCCTACAGGCGGCGGCGTCATTACTTCCCCGCACCTGGTTCCCCCTCCGACCAGCTATCCGGAAACATATGATTGCAGTTTAACCTATACCTTGACCGCGGTTCCCAACAGCGGTCAAGGATACAAGTTTGTCGGATGGATTGGAGATAATACTTCAACCTCAACGACCATCACGGTCTCCGTGAAAAACAGTTCCAAATCCGTGACCGCGGTTTTTGCCTTCCAACCGGAAGCGGTCAGTCTGGAGGAAGCCAGGACGTTGATCAACGACCGACCGGGGCCGGTGCTTATTGATGTCAGTTCCGCGGCGGATTATAATAACAGCCATATCCTGTGCGCCGCAAATTATCCGTGGTCCACCCTGCGGAAACAATTTGACGTCGGCATTGCCGGTCTGGATCCGTATAAATCGGATATCATCCTGATTTACAATCAGACCGGGTCCGGAATCAAGGACGCCGCTGATTACCTGGCTGAACGGGGATTTGCCTATGTCAGGTATATGACCGCCGGATTAGACGACTGGATCGCCGCGGGATACGACACCTATGTGCCGGCCGAAGACGATGATATCTGCACGTCGCTTGCGCCCATGGCGGATGCCGGTCCGGATCAAACGGTCGATGAAGGCGTAAGGGTCACCCTGGACGGCTCCGGCTCGGCTGACCCGGGGGGTAGCCCCCTAACCTACGCCTGGACTCAGTTCAAGGGATCTCCCACCGTGACCCTGACCAATGCCCACCAAAAGGAAGCTGCCTTCACCTCGCCGAATTTGACCAGCGGCGATGCCGAACTGGTGTTTCTTCTGACGGTCACCAACAATGCGGGCAAGAAACATACCGACAGCGCGAACGTCAATGTGGGCTGGTTTAATGATAAGCCGACAGCCGATGCCGGCGGCGATCAGACGGTGGAAACCGGCAAACCGGTGACTCTTGACGGCTCGGGCTCCTATGACCCCGAAGACCAGCCACTGTCCTATCAATGGCGGCGTTCCGGCGGCACGCTCTATCCGTCATTATCGAGCGATACGGAAGTTTCCCCGACGTTTACGGCTCCGAACAACTCCGGCTATGTGGAGTTCACCCTCACGGTTACCGACAACGGCGGCAAGACTGATTCGGAGACAGTCAGGGTTACCGTGCAGTCGCCGACCCCGGCAAATATTTTACCGGATGCGGATGCGTCGGCCGACAGCACCAGTGTTTCGCCGGGCGCGACCGTAATCCTGGACGGCGCGGGTTCATCGGATCCGGACGGCGCCATTGCCGCTTATGCCTGGGAACAGACCGACGCCACCGGCAAGACCGTGACGCTGTCGGATGCAACAGCGGTCAACCCAACATTTACAGCTCCGGAAGTCACAAAGACCACCATGTTGGTGTTTACGCTGATGGTAACGGATAATGACGGCGCCATTGATACAGCCATGGTTGAAATTACGGTTAATAAACCTGTTGAAAACCAGGCGCCCACAGCCGTGGCCGCAGCGGATCAAACCAGTGTTTCGCCGGGCGCGACCGTAACCCTGGACGGCTCGGGTTCATCGGATCCGGACGGCGCCGTTGCCGCTTTTGCCTGGGAACAGACCGATACCACCGGCAAGACCGTGACGTTGTCGAATCCGGCGGCGGCAAAACCAACGTTCACGGCTCCGGATGTCACGGAAACCATCACCCTGGTGTTCACCCTGACGGTCGCGGATAACACGGGCGACACGGCCGTGGATACGGTCCGGATTACCGTCAATAAACCATCTTCAAGCGGCGGGGGCGGGGGCGGATGCTTTATTGATTCCGTGGCAAACAGCCTTTAATTGATCGGCTAGGGGTCATAATCGCTGTAATACACTGAGAATCCCTCTGTCTGGTCAGCGCCGATGCGGCCTCCAGGCATCCGGTAAAGGATCATGGCTTCCATTCCAAGGCGCCGCGCCAGGGCGAGGCCCTCAGAGCGCCCCATGACGATGACGGCTGTGGCGGCACCGTCTAATATCGCGTTGGGAATGGCGCCGGAAAAATCCGCTGTGGTGACGCCCAGGATTTCATCAGCTGCCGGGCGGCCGGTTCGGGGATCAAAAATATGATAGAAAGTGAGTCCTTCAATCCGCAGGGGCTGCCGATAATTGCCGCTGGTGGACACCCGGATGGAGCCATGTTTGGAGATCACCCCGTATAAACGATTCATGTCCGTGGGATGTTGAATGCCGATGCGCCAGGGATGCCCGTTGTTGTTGCCGAATGCTGATATTTCGCCGCCGAGCTGCACCAGTGCCGCCGGCACGCCGGCTTCCATCAACAGGCGGGTTGCCTGGTCCACTGCATAGCCCTTCACGATTCCGCCGAAGTCTAAAGAGACTTCCGGATCAGTTTTGCCGACCGCCGTGCCCGGCGGATCATCCATATCGATTTTGTCAAAGCCGGTGGCGGCCAATACGGCGTTGATATCCCGCCGGGATGGAATTGACTGTTTTTTTTCCGCGTCCATCCAGAG
>CAZRES010000140.1:0-7402 GCA_964598885.1 uncultured Desulfobacteraceae bacterium
ATATTTTATTTTTAAAAATTGGGGACAGCCACTGATTTTTCAGTCCGAATCTTCACTAATTTCTACAATTTTCCAAAAAAAATTAGTGGCTGTCCCCAATTTTTTCGCCGCCGATGACGTAGCCGCCGTCGAGCCGGATGACGCTGCCGGTCAGGAAGGGGGCATCCTTTATAATATAGCGCACGGTTTGGATCACATCCTCCACCCGGCCCACGCGAGCCATAAGGGTGTGATCAATGATGGCCTGTTTCTGGGCGTCGGTCAGCAGGCCCCATCCCCGCGTCTGGGGGCCGTGGCGGGTTTCGAAAAAACCCAGCATGATCTCATTGACCCGGACATTGGGCGCCCCCAGCCGGGCCCAGGTCTCGGTGAGCAGGGAAACGCCCCGGTTGGCCGCGGAATATCCCTCATTAAACACCGGTCCCGCCGGCCCGCTGCGTCCCACCATTGCCGCAATGGATGAAATATTGATCACGCAGGCATCCCCGGCTTGCTTCAGGTACGGCAACGCCGCCGTAAATACCCATTGCTTGGCCCGCAACGTGGTGGCCATCTCCAGGTCCCACTGGTCCTGCTGGTACGGACCGTGCACCACCGGCCACCCGCCCCGCTCGATGTTGTTGATCAGGATGTCGAGCCGGCCGAAACGATGCGTCACGACCTGCATCATGGCGTCAACGGCCTCGGGATCCCGCAGATCGACCTTTACGGCCAGGTGCCGGTCCCCGTACCGGGCCAGATCCTGTTTCATTGCCGGGATATGCTCTTCCCAGTCATAATAGGTCATGGCCACCCGGATCCCGTCTTCGGCCAGGGCCAGCCCGATGCCTTTGCCGATTCCTTTGACCGCGCCGAGCACCAACGCGGTTTTTTCAGTTGATCCCATCGCCGCCCTCCGGATTTTCGATTTCTTCTCCGAAAAAATGCTGCCGGACAAACATCAGCGCATGGGTCAGAAACTCCGCGTCATCCGCCCCATCCATCGGATCAGCTCCGGCCCCCGCGGCCGTCGGGCGATCCGCCGCTGGATTCATCCGCTTCCGATCCGCCTTCTTTTTAGTCGTCCGGGGCACCGCGTCGGCCCGGGCCGCAGCCTTGAACCGATCGATATCATAGCAGGCCGTATAAATCCAGTGCAGGGTCTGGTCGTCCAACGCCCCGGGCATGGCCCGGTTTTTGGCGGCCATCAGGGCCAGCATCTCGTCATTGGCCCGATTATACGGCTCCAAGCCCTGGTTGGCGATCCATTCGGCCACGGTCCACTGTGGTCCCCGTTCAAATCCCCGGCAGTGCGGCTCCCGGATCAGCAGATAGCGTTCGGTAATCCGCCCGGTTTCCCGATGCCGCGCCGCACCCCGCAACAGCGGGTACATGCGGCAGGACGACGGCCGGTCCGGATAAACCCCGCAGCCCGAAGGCGTTACAAACGGGCACTCCAGACCGGGAGACGCCAGCGGCTTCAGGGAAACCACCGGCAGGCCGGTTTGCGGCCCCACGCCCCGCACGGTGTAGCGGTCCAGAAACGCCGATGAGGTCATGTCCAGACGCCGGCACAGGCGCAGGACGTCATAAGGGGTCAGGGCCTGGCTCAGATCCCGGCAGCACTGGTTGAAACAGGCAACGCCCGGATGACAGTCAAAATAAAACCCATCGCCGGGCGACACTTCCATTATGTTCGAATAATTTGTCAATGTTGAAAATTTTTCCATCGAAAAACAAAAACGATTATTTTCCGACTAATTTCTCTTGATTATATGAAATATTATGGTATGAAAACATGAATTCATACAGAACGGTAAAAGGTTTGTAAACAATTAAAACCGGGATCCGCAGACAACAGGAGGTGGAAGCATAGTTAAGCAGAAACAGGACACCAACAAACCCAGGACAAACAGGGAAATCAAGGTTAAAGAAGTACGGTTGATCGATGAAGAGGGGAACCAGGCCGGGATTGTGCCGATTCATCAGGCACTGGCCAAGGCCGAAGAATCCGGGCTCGATCTGGTCGAAATCGCGCCGACGTCGGTCCCTCCTGTTTGCAAAATAATGGATTACGGTCGTTTCAAATACCAGCAAACCAAGAAACAGCAGGAATCCAAAAAAAAGCAAACCACCTTTCAGGTCAAGGAAATCAAAGTCCGTCCAAAGACCGATAAGCATGACCTGGAAATCAAGCTCGGCCATATTCAGCGGTTCCTTGAAAAGAAAAATAAAGTCAAGGTAACGGTGGTTTTTCGAGGACGGGAAATCACCCTGGCCAGCATGGGACGGGAAATTCTGGATCAGATTGCCGAACAGGCCAGCAGTTTTGCCGTTGTCGAGCAACAATCCAAAATGGAAGGCCGGACCATGAATATGGTGCTGGCGCCGAAATAATTTCCGACCGCCGCGTTTACTTTTTTTAAGGGATTGTCAAAACCGCCGGGCGGATGCACCGAGGCTGCACGGCGGGTTCACGACATGGGCACAGGGTTGCCGCTAAATGGCATTGGCGCGGATCGCACCACCGCGCCATCATCATTTTTGGGTTGATATCCGTTTAAAACTCTGCTTAATAGCCAGGGCGACACCATTGACGATGCCGACAAACCGAGGGCATTGTTCCATTTTGACACGTTTTCCGGAGTTGCCGCATCCGCCCGGAAATGATATTATATTTAAGGAGTGTGTGATCATGCCGAAAATAAAAACCAACAGATCCGCGGCCAAGCGGTTCAAGAAAACGGGATCCGGGAAATACCGATATTCCAAATCCCATGCCAGTCATATTCTGACAAAAAAATCCCGCAAACGGAAACGGGATCTGCGCAAGGCCCATATGATCGACGGCAGCAACCTGAAAGAGATCCGGCTGCTCCTGCCCAACGGATAGGGACAAAGGACAAGGGCGAAAACCGGAGACTTGCGTTTGAACGTTCAGACCTGAGGTCTGAGAAATAACAAAAGATTATTATTTTTTTACGATCAAGATAAATAAGACAAGGAGTTGTCATGCGTATTAAACGAGGATTCAAGGCGCGGCGGCGGCGGAAAAAGGTCCTGAAGCTGGCCAAAGGGTTTCGGGGCGGACGGAGCAAGCTGTTTCGCACTGCCGCCGATTCCGTGGACAAGGCGTTGATGTATGCCTATCGGGACCGCAAGGTCCGAAAACGGGAGTTCCGGCAGTTGTGGATCGCCCGCATTAACGCGGCGGCGCGGATGAATGATCTGTCCTACAGCAAGTTCATCCACGGCTTGAAAACCGCCAATATCGAACTGGATCGGCGGGTTCTTGCCGATCTTGCCATCAGCGATCCCGGCGCGTTCGCCAATCTCGCCGCCATGGCCGAGGCCCGATAAAGCATCAATGACCCGGTTACCTCAACGTATTGAAGAAATTCAGGCCGAAGCGCTGGACGCCCTGGACCAGGCCGTTGATCCGGAGGCGGTCAAGGCCCTTTCCGTCAAATACCTGGGAAGAAAGGGGATCGTGACCCTGTTTTTGCGCAATATCACGTCCCTGCCGATAGAAGAGCGCCCCGCGGCCGGCAAGACGGCCAACGAGGTCAAACGACGCCTGGAATCCGCCTTCCAGACCGCTGCGGAACAACTGGCCGCCGGAACAAGCGGAAAACACGAGGCCATTGACGTGACCCTGCCGGGCCGGCCCGCGCCGTCGGGATCCCTTCATCCCCTCACCCGGGTCAATCGCCGCATCTGCGATATTTTCAACCGCATGGGATTTGCCATCGCCGAAGGCCCGGAAGTGGAAAACGACTATTACAACTTCGAGGCCCTCAATATTCCCAAAAACCATCCGGCCCGGGACATGCAGGACACCTTTTATGTTTCCGAAAATATCGTTCTGCGGACCCACACCTCGCCCATCCAGGTGCGGATTATGGAAAAACACGCGCCGCCGGTGCGGGTAGTGGCCCCCGGAAAAGTCTACCGCTGCGATTCCGATCTGACCCATACCCCCATGTTTCACCAGATCGAGGGACTTCTGGTGGACGAAGACGTCTCTTTCGGCGATCTCAAGGGGATTTTAACGGCCTTTGTCCAGGAAATTTTTGATGAAAAGACCCGCCTGCGCTTTCGCCCCAGCTTTTTTCCGTTCACGGAACCCAGCGCCGAAGTCGATATCTTGTGCGTCATGTGCCGGGGGGAAGGCTGCAAGGTCTGCTCCCATACGGGTTGGCTGGAGGTTCTGGGATGCGGGATGGTGCACCCGGCCGTGTTTGAAAACGTGGGATACGATACGTCCCGATATAACGGGTTCGCCTTCGGCATGGGCGTGGAGCGGATCGCCATGCTGCGATACGGCATCAACGATATCCGGCTCTTTTTTGAAGGCGACGCCCGATTTTTAGACCAATTTTGACGGTATAGCCGCACGCCCGGCGTCTGCGCCGCCGTCCGGATTTCACTTTTACGAGCGTATCTAGTTACTATGAAAATCAGTCTCAACTGGCTCCATCAGTATATTTCCATACCGATTTCCACGGAGGAACTGGCCCATCAGCTGACCATGGCCGGGCTGGAAGTCGAAGCCGTGACCGATCGGTTTGCCTGCCTGGATCACGTGCTCGTGGGGAAAATTACCGACATCCGGCCTCATCCCGAAGCCGACAACCTTTCCATCTGCGACGTGGATACCGGGGATCGCACCTACCGCGTGGTGTGCGGCGCGCCCAACGTGGCCGTAAACGTAAAATCGCCCCTGGCTCTGCCCGGCGCTGTTTTGCCCGGCGGCAGCGAAGTAAAAGAAACCGCCATCCGGGGGGTGATCTCCGAAGGCATGCTCTGCAGCAGCGCTGAACTGGCCATCGGGTCGGACCGTGACGGCATTTACATTCTGGAGACGGATCCCCCGGAAGGCACCCCCCTTTCCACGGCTCTGAATCTGTCGGATAAAATCCTGGAAATCGGGTTGACGCCGAACCGTCCGGACTGTCTTTCCGTGATCGGCATTGCCCGGGAAATCGCCGCGCTTCTGGATCAGCCCATGACCCCGCCGGCGGTCCATTATCCGCCGTCGGTCGGCCGCATCACCGATATGACATCCGTGACCATTGAAAATCCCGATCTGTGTCCGCGATATGCCGCCGCCATGGTCACCGACATTACGGTGGCGCCCTCCCCGTTCTGGATCCAGGACTATCTGCTGGCCGTGGGCCTCAAGCCCGTCAACAATATCGTGGATATCACCAACTACGTGATGATGGAACTCGGCCAGCCCCTGCACGCCTTTGATTACGATCAGCTCGAGGAGCACCGCATCGTAGTGCGCACCCCCCGGCCGGACGAAAAAACATTTACCACCCTGGATGGAAAAAAGCGCCCATTGCCGGCCGATACCCTGTTGATCTGCGACGGCAAAAAACCCGTGGCCATCGGCGGTGTCATGGGCGGCGAAAATTCGGAAATTACCGGGGCCAGCACGCAGGTGCTGATCGAAAGCGCCTGCTTTACTCCCAGCTCCATCCGCAAAACATCAAAGCGCCTGGGCTTGAGTACGGACGCGTCCTACCGTTTTGAAAGGGGAGTGGACCCCGAGGGAACCGTCATCGCTCTGGAGCGGGCCGTGCAACTGATGGTGGAAATCGCCGGCGGCACGCCGGCCGGCGACATTATCGACGAGCACCCGAATCCGGCAAAGCGGCCCACCATTGAATTGGACATCCAGCGGACCAACCGGCATCTCGGCACCGACTTTCTTATCGACGATATCGGCCACTTGCTGGAATCCGTGGGGTTTTCCGTCAGCCGGGCCGATGAAAACACCCTGGAGGCGGTCCCGCCTTCTTTCCGGGTGGATGTCAGCCGGCCCGAAGATCTGATGGAAGAAGTGGCGCGCATGTGGGGATACGACCGGATTGCCACCACCCTGCCTAAAATCTCGGCCGACGCCGGCCTTGGCAACCCGGAATTTGAAACCAAGCAGCAGATCAAGGACCGCATGTCCGGATTCGGTTTTGCCGAGGTCATCACGTACAGTTTCATCGGCAAAACCGCCTGCGACCGGCTCGGCATTCCGGACGAAGATCCCCGCCGCCGGATGCTCGACGTGCTCAATCCCCTGTCCGAGGACCAGGCGGTTATGCGCACCTCGCTGATTCCGGGCCTGCTGGATATGACACAAACCAATATCTCCCGGAACGTCAAAAATCTCAAAATTTTCGAACTCGGCAAAATCTTTCTCAGCAACGGGCCGGAACGGCAGCCCGACGAAGTCGAAATGCTGGCGGCCCTCTTAACCGGCGCTCGAAACCCGGCGGCCTGGAACGCCACAGCAGAACCATTTGATTTTTATGATCTCAAGGGTGTTCTCGAAGCGCTCTTTGGGTCCTTTAAAGTAACAAATATCCGATTTTCGGCCTTGCCGGAAGCCGCGTGCGCCTATACCCGGCCCGGACGCACCGCTGAAATCCGAATCCATGAACAATGCATCGGCCGTATCGGCGAACTCACGCCGGCGGTGATGGAAAACTACGGAATCCGGCAAACCGCGTTTATCTTTGAAGTCAATATCAGCGACCTTCTGGGGTTGCTGCCGGACGCGGTGACTTTCTCGGCCATCCCCCGGTTTCCGGCTGTTGAGCGGGATATCACCTTAATCGTTGACAAAACCACCCCGGCGGGTGATATTCTCGAAGAAATTCACGCACACCGGGAAGCGCTGGTGGAACAGGTCCTTTTGCTCGATGTTTACGACGGCGCGCCGATTCCCGCCGGGAAAAAAAGCCTTTCCCTGCGCTTCACCTATCGTTCGCCGGAGGAAACACTTTCCGATGAACAGGTCAACGCGGTTCACCGCCGCATTTCGGAAGGACTGGTGCAGAAATTCGATGCTCTGCTGCCGACCGGATGAAAAAACCAGGGCCGCGCCACAGGAGACGATCAGCCATAGACGATCCTAACACGGGGGAGGCGTTTTGTTGGAAAATTATCCGCCGCCGCGCAACACGATCCCGGACAAGCTCTATTTCAAGATCGGCGAAGTCACGGCCATCGCCGAAGTAGCGGCGTATGTGCTGCGATTCTGGGAGTCCGAATTTTCCGTCATCTCTCCCAAACGCACCGAGGCGGGACAGCGGCTGTACCGAAAATCCGATATCGAGTTCATCCTGTTGATCAAGCACCTTCTGTATGATAAAAAGTTCACCATCCAGGGGGCCAAAAACTATCTGAAAACCGTTCCGAAACAAAAAAAGGACCCCGTCTCCTCCCCCCCGGTGCCGGCCATCGATGAAATCCGCGCCGCCCTTCGCAAGATCCGCTCCCTGCTCGACTGATAATTTTATATTGACATGTAAAAAAATTTTCATTATTTTAACAAGGCTATGGAGGCGGGCATAGCTCAGCTGGTAGAGTACAAGCTTCCCAAGCTTGGTGTCGCGAGTTCGAATCTCGTTGCCCG